>JAXGWN010000367.1:0-2051 GCA_040773285.1 Bacillota bacterium | reverse complement strand
CCGGGTGACATAGTCCGATTCCCGGTCGGTGATGGTGCGGCTTATCACAAAGTCCTGGAAGGAAAGGCCGTTAACCCGGTGGCCCAGGGAGGTGGCCCAGCGGGCCAGGTCCCGGTAGACCGGTTCCATGTCCCGGTAATGGCCCACGTGGGTGGCCATGGCGGCCCGGTAACCTCCGAATGAGCGGCAGTGGGAGCAGTCCGCCGGCTGCCAGGCAATGCTCATGAAGATCTCCAGGTCTCCGGCCTCGCCGGACTGGAACTGGTGGCTGAAGTGATCGTGAAAGATGGCGGAGATCATCCGGGTGGCCGGCAGCTGGTACCGGTCCGCCAGATTCAGAAGCTCCGCGTAGCGGTAGATGAAACTGTCCTCGGCCCCACAGGAATCCGGATAGCGGGTGGATACGATCAGGCGGGAGGGGACGTCCACAATCCGGTAGGACAGCTCCCGGCTGGATTCCCGGCTGCCGATGGCCGTAATGGCGGTGCGGACCAGTTTCAGCACCTCCAGTTCCTGGGTGTAGCGGAGCCGGGCCGCGTCCAGGTCCCGGCGCAGAAGCACCAGATTTTCCTCCAGGGAAAGGCGGATTCTCTCCAGGTCCCGGTTGGTGAGAAGAAGGGCGATCTCCTTCAGGGGAAGGCCCAGTTTTTTCAGGGACTTGATCAGCAGTACGTCGCTGATCTGGTCCTCCGTGTAGAACCGGTATCCGCTGTCGGGACTGCGGAAGGCCGGCCGGAAGATGTCCTGCCGGTCGTAGTGACGCAGCTGATCGATGGTGACGTTACACAGGGCGGCCATCTCTCCGATGGTGTACATCTGTTTTTTCATACGTCCTCCCCCGGCCACCCGGGCCGGTCTTTCTGGTTTCAGTATAGAAAGCCTGGGGCCGGGATGCAACCGGGTGAGGGGAATTCCGGGTCCGTGGCACACAGGGGCTGGTCAAAGAGGACAGACAGGACTATGCTGGATACAGACGGATAGGAGGAAGACGCTATGAAACAGTCGGTCAAACATATTCTGATGATTTTCGCCGGAGGCGTGAGCGTTTTTCTGCTGCTGGTGATGGTCAATCAGCTGGGGCAGCTGTACGGGACGCTCCAGGGGATTCATCCGCTGCTGGCGGGGGTGGTAACCCTGCTGGCAGCCGTTCTGATGTCCGGGATCTTTTTTCTGCCGGTATTCGGGTATATAAGTCTTAAGAAACCCCTTACGATTCCACAGGAGGATGACGGGGAGGCCTGGCAGCGTTATCTGGGTCTTCTGAAGGGGCGGCTGGAAAAGAACCGCTGCCTGAGGGAGTCGGACTTTCAGTGGAACCGGGAAGCAGATGACGGGGAAGAGGTGGGGCGCGCCCTTCAGCAGCTGGATGCCCGGGCGGAAAAGGAAATCCTGGAGGCGGCCTCCACGGTATTTCTCACCACAGCCATTTCCCAGAACGGTGTTCTGGACGGGGTCTTTGTGCTGACCAGCCTGTCCCGGCTGGTGTGGCGGATCAGCCATCTGTACAACCAGAGGCCGGGACTCCGGGAGATCATCTGGCTGTACGGCAATGTGGCCGCCACCGTCCTGATGGCCCGGGAGATTGAGGATCTGGCCCTGCTGGATGAGCAGCTGGAGCCGGTGATCAGTTCCCTGATCGGGGGGACCCTGGGGAGTCTGGTTCCGGGAACCACAGCGGTGGTGAACCTGATGGTGAATTCCGTGATCGAGGGCTCCGCCAATGCCTTTCTTACCCTGAGGGTGGGGGTGATGGCCCGCCGGTACAGTCAGCCGCTGACCCGGCCGGAACGCAGACAGGTGCGGCGTCTGGCGGTTCTGGAGGCCTGCGGACTGCTGGGCGGGGTGGTGAGAAGAAACTCCGTGGAGGTGGTACGGGCCTTTGCGGCAGCCTCTAAGCGGGCCACGGTGGACCGGACCGTGGATACCATAAGGGATGGCGCCCAGAAGACCGGGTCTCTTATGAAAAACCTGTTCCGCAAACCCGGGGACGGTGCCCGGTAGGGGTGGTGGCAGTTTGTGCCAAATTGCGCTTCAGTGGTTCTGGACTAATG
>JAXGWN010000366.1:0-2056 GCA_040773285.1 Bacillota bacterium | reverse complement strand
GGGACCGGAGACCGACCGGATCCCCGCCTTTATGCGGGAGGAAAAACTTCCCCCCTATGATCTGGTGTGGGACCTGACCGATGATGAGCTGGATGCCATGTGGGCCGGATACGGGGAAGCGTGATTTTCCCGGAAGCGTATTGAAAACCGAAGAATCTTTTTCTATAATGTAAGCAGCCTCGTTGCACGAATTTGCAACTGCTTATGGGAGTTCAAGGCCTCACCGTCCGGTGGGGTCTTTTTTAAACGAAAAGGAGGGAAAACCCATGATTGACATTCTTATCCGCAACACCACCGTCGTCACCGTAAATGCGGCCAGGGAGATTTTGTATGAAAGTGCACTGGCCATAGACGGGGGACGGATTCTGGAAATAGGGCCCACGGAGGCCCTGGAGAAGAAATACACTGCAGTAAAAAAGGTGATCGACGGGACCGGACGGGCCGTGTTTCCCGGGATGATCAACACCCACAATCATCTGTTCCAGACCCTGTATAAGGGGCTGGGGGACGATAAGGTGCTGGCGGACTGGCTGGCGGATATGACCTTTCCCAGTTCGGTGCATCTGACACCGGACGACTGCTATGTGGGGGGGATGATCGGGTCCATTGAGGGGATCCGCAGCGGGGTGACCACCCAGCTGGATTACATGTACCCCCATCCCGTGGACGAACTGTCCGACGGCGTGATCAGAGCCTTCCGGGAACTGGGCATCCGGGGCATCCTGGGCCGGGGCTATATGGACACCGGAGAAGAGTTTGGCGTCCAGCCCGGCATCATGCAGGATGTGAAGACCATTGAAAAGGATATCAGGAGATTGGCTTCAACGTACCATAACCAGGACAACGGCCGGCTGAAGGTCTGGCTGTGCCCGGCGGCGGTCTGGTCCAACTCCCGGGAGTCTCTGCTCATGACCAGGGACCTGGCCCGTGAAATCGGGACAGGCATCAGCATCCATATTTCGGAGACTCCGTTTGACCGGATGGCCTCCGAGAAACTGCACGGAGCTCCGGACATTGACGTGATGGAACAGCTGGGGATCATGGGACCGGACTTCCTGATGGTACACTGCGTGTACCTGACGGACCGGGACATCCGGATGGCCAGACACTTCGATGCCAGGGTATCCCACAATCCGGCCTCCAACATGTATCTGTCCTCCGGGACGCCTCCCATTCCCGCCCTGAACCTGGCTGGCGTAACGGTGGGACTGGGAACCGACGGGGCCGGCAGCAACAACGCCAATGACATGATTGAGGTGCTGAAACTGGCCTCTCTGATGCAGAAGGTCCATCATAAGGATCCCACCATCATGACCGCAGAGAAGGTGCTGGAGATGGCCACCATTGAGGGGGCACGGGCTGTGGGTCTGGACCATGAGATCGGGTCCCTGGAGCCGGGCAAGAAGGCGGATCTGTTTGTCTTCAATCCGCTGCTGGACATGAAGGCGGTGCCCATGCACCACCCGGTGTCCACCTTGGTCTATTCTTCCGGAAACCGGAATGTGGAGACCGTAATGGTGGATGGAAACCTTGTAATGGAAAATTCAGTGATCCTGGGAACCGATGAGGCCGCCATGGCGGCCCGGGGCCAGGCCACAGCAGACGATCTGTCCCACAGGGCCGGAACCTGGCCCCTGAAGAAGCGGGCGTGGCGGAGTCTGGCATACTGACAGATATGAATGGAGTCCCCCGGGGCTCCATTTTTTCTGCGGTTTTCCCCGTGGAAAAGCCGGCAGGGTAAAAACCATGCAAACTTTTTGCAAAAAGAACCCGGCAGGGAGGAAATCCATGCCCCGGGTCGAAGCGGATATACGGACAAAGGGGGAGAAGCGCATTCCAACAAGAAAGGATGTGAGCATTCGTGAAATGGGCCGTCAGGGGAGCCAGACTTCCCGGATACGGCTGGAAGGTGTTTTCCGCAGTCCTGTGCTTTCTTCTGTTTGCTACTGGTTGGTATTATCAGCAGATACATATAACCGATCTGCTGGCCGGTCAGGAGGCCTTTCTGCGCAGCAGCCTGGATCTGGCCGTCATTGTACAGACTCCGGTCATGATG
>JAXGWN010000365.1:0-2063 GCA_040773285.1 Bacillota bacterium | reverse complement strand
TCACATCGCTGGTAACCGTGCAGGCGGATTTTGTGCAGTAATAGGAGTCCAAAGCCAGGTCCGCCAGATCGGAAAGAACCGCACCGTCGGATTTCCGGAGAATATTGGCATCCACCAGATCCAGTTCCTCAGCCGGCAGACCAAATTTTCCGGAGGCCCGCTCCAGAATTTTTTCCCGGATTTCCCGGGCTGCCTTTTTGACTGCCTGCCCGGAAACATAGGACTGACGGGAGGCGTAGGCTCCGGTATCAAAGGGGCTCACATCCGTATCGTTTACCGGTTCAATGTGGATGTAACTGTAGGGCACCCCTATGGTTTCCGCTGCCATCTGGCTGAACACCGTATCGGACCCCTGTCCGATTTCCGTGGCGCCCATGAACAACTGCATCGTACCGTCCTGGTTCATGGTGATCCGGGCACCGGCAATCTCCAGTGCGACAGGCCATGTGGCGGTGGCATAGGTGAATACTGCCAGACCCACACCGCGGCGCTTGTCTCCGGTCTGGTTGGCATATTCCTTACGCTTGTTGTCCCAGTCCAGATATTCCTTGGCTTTCTGCAGGCACTCCGGCAGACCGCAACTGTTGATCTGAATTCCGGAAATGGGATCCTTGAAGCCCAGCTTAATCATGTTCTTCTCGCGGACCAGGGTGGAGTCCAGACCCAGTTTCCGGGAAATATCCTCCACATGGGATTCCATGGCAAAGTTTATCTGGGCGATTCCGTAGGACCGCATGGCTCCCGCTGTGGCCATATTGGTATACACGGTATATCCTTCCACGGCTGTGGCCAGTTCAGCAGGATAGCTGCGGGAGAAGTGGACTCCCTCCTTGGCAGCAATGGAATGGCCATGGGATGCATACGCTCCCTGGGTGGAGATAACCCTCAGCTGACGGGCCAGGAACCTGCCGTCTTTGGAGACTCCTGACTTGATGTAAAATTTAACGGCATGCCGGGTCCGGCTGCCTACAAAAGTTTCTTCCCGGGTCAGATCCAGCAGAACGGGTCGTCCCCCCACTGCCAAGGTGCAGGCCACGGCCAGAGGCTCCAGAACGACGTCCTGTTTGTTACCGAATCCGCCTCCCACGATGGGCTTGATTACCCGGAATTTCCCCATGGGCATGTCGAAGGCCATGGCCAGAACCCGTCTGACAATATGGGGAATCTGGGTGGAAGTAACCACCACAATCCGGTCCCGGTCATCCACATAGGCATAGGTCACATGGTTTTCCATCTGGCAGTGCTGGATGGGACTGGTCTCATAGACACCCTCCACAATGTAGTCGGATTTGGCAAAGGCCTCCTCGATCTCCATCTCACCCCATTTGAATCTGTTTTGTCCCACAATATTATTTTTGGACCCTTCGTGAATCTCCGGCATGCCATCTTTCATGGCCTCCTCGGGATCCAGAAGCACCGGAAGTTCCTCGTACTGCACCTCCAGCAGGCGGGCTGCCCTGGCGGCGGTCAGTTCGTCCTCGGCGATAACCACGGCAATCTCATCCCCATACAGCCGCACCTTATCGGTAAGGGCGGCACGGTCAGCACAGTCCTGATGAGCCGGGTCCTTACAGTAAGGGTGTCCCGCTGTGGGGAACTTGTTGGCGGTTATGTCCTTGTGGGTCAGCACCTTAATTACACCCTCCATCGCCTCAGCTTTGGATGTGTCAATGTTTTTCACATAGCCGTGTGCAATGGTGCTGCGGACAATCTTTCCGTACAGCATTTCCTTTTCGCCCAGGTCTCTGGTATATCTGGCTTTTCCGGTTACCTTGGCCACTGCATCGGTACGGTTAAAACTTTTTCCGACTACCTTAAAATCCATCTGAACTCCTCCTAACGTATCTAGAATCTCTCCCAGAGAGCGGACGCCAGTTCCCTGGAACGGGCAAAGATTCTTTCTTCGTCAATATTCTGAAGGACCCGGTCCTTCATAAGAATCTTTCCGTTCACAATCGTGGTATCCACCATCCGGCCCATTACCCCGAACAGCAGGTGTCCGTTAATATTGTCCGAATTGATCTGGGTGGGGGGATTGTAATCCACCAGGATCACGTCAGCGT
>JAXGWN010000364.1:0-2083 GCA_040773285.1 Bacillota bacterium | reverse complement strand
TGTAAAGGTATCTTTATTGACAGACTGGCAGCAGCCCAGCAGGGCACACTTTCTGCCGGAAAAGTCCCTGCCACCCACAAAAAAGCAGAAAAACCGGTCGATGGCCGCCTTCATCTGGGCGGAAAACGAATACCAGTATACCGGAGAGGCCAGCACCAGACCGTCGGCCCCCTCAATGGCCCTGGCGATGGCATTAAAGTCATCCTCCTGAATGCAGGGGGTTCCCGCACTGTAACATTTTCCACAGGCCCTGCAGCCCGCCACATTCAAGGCGGCCAGGTCGTACCGGACCACCTCCAGACCTCTTTCCCGGGCAGCAGCCGTGAAGCTGTCCGCCAGTCTGCTGCTGTTTCCATCCTCCCGGGGACTCCCGGTCAGCACCACAATTTTCTTCATTCTGTGTCTCTCCCTTCATGCCTCATCGCCGGCCGCAGCCTCTGCGGCCGTCATCCGGTTCCAGTATACAATGCCGGGCAGCAGAGAATAACTGTGCAGTTCCACAAAAATACCGCCCTTCCCCCTGTGGAAGGACGGCAAAGCATACAGCAGACCTGTTTCAGTCCCTGTACAGTTCCAGGAGAGCGTCAATCTCCAGTTTCTTCATGGTGAGAAATCCCTGGGTCATCCGGTCCACCTGCTGTCTGGTACCCTCTGCCATCAGGCGGTTCAGCACAGCTGGCGCCACCTGCCAGGACACCCCGTAACGGTCTTTCAGCCAACCGCACTGCTCCGCCTCCGGAACGGCAGACAGAGTTCCCCAGAGAAAGTCAATCTCCTGCTGGGTCTCACAGTTTACCAGCAGGGAGACCGCTTCATTGAAACCGAATTCATGGGGACCCGCACTGTCCATGGCGGCAAACCACTGGCCTTCCAGCATAAAGTCGGTAAACATCAGGGTTCCCTCCCGGTCCGGTTCCATTCCGGCGGGATACCGGGCCAGAAGGCCCCGGCGGGAATTCCGGAAAACAGAGATGTAGTAATCTGTGGCCTCCTCTGCCCTTCCGCAGTTCTCCCCTGTAAACATCAGGGAGGGGACAATAAAGGGTCTTTCCTCCCCGTCCGGGTCCGTCAGGATCAGCTGCCAGGTGACTCCAAAGCGGTCCCGGACCCATCCATAGAGAGGGCTGAACGGATATTCCTGAAGTGGCATCAGGGGGGTCCCCTCCCGGGCCAGTTCCTCCCAGAGTTTTGTCAGTTTCTTCCGGGCCTCCGGATCCCGGGAGGGATCAAAGTTCAGAAAAAAAGAAATGGACGGGTTTATGGAGAAAAAGGGTCCTCCATCCAGCGCCACAAAAGTGCTGTCTCCCAGATGAAAGGTGATCAGCTGACTGTCCCCCGAGGGAGTATCGTGCATTTCCACAATCCCATCGATTCCCCCGTCCGGGAACACTGACACATAGAATTCTGCCGCTTCCAGGGCATTCCCATTAAACCAGAGATTGGGGACGATTTTCTGTTCAGTCATTGAATTCCTCCTGGCAATCTGTGTTGCTCCTGTCCGGGAAGCATTCACCGGACAGTTCCGTCAGTGCCTGTATGGCCAGTTCCAGGGCTCTCACACGCCGCCGGATCAGGGTGTGCTGAGGACTTCCCTCAGGAAACCTCTTTCCGATTTCCCGGATGGAGGGAATCAGGCTCATCAGAACCTCCCTGTCCCGGATCGTCTCCTCACGGTTTCCCCGGAAGGCTTCCCCGTTCCAGATACATTCCAGGGCCTCCAGCCCGGAGGAAAGAGCCCGGAGCCTTCCGGCTGCCAGCCGGGAGGTGAAGCTGTCCGGATTCAGATTCATAAGGGCCTTCCGGGTCTTTCCCACTGCCGACCGGACAGCCCCCAGGGACTCTTTCCGTTCCTTCTCATGAACACTCTCCAATCTCTCACCTCCCCCATTCCGACAGGTTTCTTTTCAGTTCCAGATAGCGCTCCGTCCCCTTATCCGAGACAACGCCTTTCCGGCAGAAACCAAAATCCGCCAGTTTCCGGTTCACCCGCCGCACCACGATCTGTCCACCTTCCATCCGCTCCTCCAGGGCTGTCAGAGCTGCCAGATACCGGGGATCGGCCGCCGCCCTCCGATAGAAGGAC
>JAXGWN010000363.1:0-2084 GCA_040773285.1 Bacillota bacterium | reverse complement strand
TCCCTGAATGAGCCGGGAAAGGTCTACGTCCGTCCGGGAAAAAAGAATAATGCGGAGTAGAAAGTTACTGCATGGATATTATTGAGTTTCTGACAGAGTATTATAAGGACACTCCCCGGCAGGGCCCGGGAAGTCCGGAAACCACCCGGCAGGCCTTCTCCTTTCTTCCCCCCCTGGACGAAACCGCCAGGATTTTGGATATCGGATGCGGGACCGGAGCCCAGACCATGGAACTGGCCCGGCTCAGTCCGGCCCGGATTGTGGCTGTGGACCGGCTGAAACCATTCCTTAAGGTGCTCCGGGAGAAAGTGAACCGGGAAGGACTGGGGCACCGGATTACTCCACAGGAAGGGGACATGGGGGATCTCCGGTTTCCCGGGGAGTATTTCGATGTGATCTGGTCGGAGGGAGCCATCTACAATATGGGGTTCCGCCGGGGCCTTGCGGCCTGGAGTACTTTCCTGAAGCCTGGTGGATATCTGGCGGTCTCCGAGATCACCTGGCTTACACCGGACAGACCGGACGAGGTCAGGGAGTACTGGGAGGCCTCCTACGGGGAGATGGATACCCTGCAGGGGAAACTGACTGTGGTCCGGGAATGCGGACTGGAGCCGGTGGGATCTTTTATCCTGCCCCCGGAGTGCTGGATACAGAACTATTATGAACCGGCCGGTGAAAGGATGCAGGAGTTTATCCGCCGGTACGGGGATGATCCGGAGGTCCGGAAATATATCCTGGAGGAGCGCAGGGAAGCGGATTTCTATGACCGGTTCGGTCAGTATTACGGATACGTTTTCTATATATGCCGAAAACCGGAATAGCAGGGGGAAGATTTTCGTCGGGGGATCCGACCGGTCCCTGGAGGCCGCTACATGCTGTTTCTCGGGTGGGAATCATGAGGATTCAGGAAGTCATCGGGACCACAGGGCTGAGCCGGAAAGCCATAGAGGACCATATTGGCCAGGGTCTGATATGTCCGGTGACCAGTGACAGGGGATACTGCTTTTTCGACCAGGAGGGTCTTCTCAGGCTGAAAAAACTTATCTTTACCGGCGGCCGGATCCGGTATTCCGGAAATCCGGCGGGCCCCGGAGGGGAATACCTGAATGTCCTGAGGGATGCCGTCATCCGGGAAAGGATCAGTCTGAAGAGAAGACAGCTGAGTTTCCGGAAATGCAGGAAAGAACTGCTTGTCAGAATCCGGGAAATGACGTATCATAATCTGGAAATGAATGAACGGGGAATCCATGCCGCCGGGTACGGATTCCTTTTGTACTGAACTCACCCCGTAAGGCCTCAGAAGGGATGAGCCGGTACTTTTTTTTTGGAGGAAAGTATGGAAAAAGCATCCTTATTGAGACAATTCGTCCGCTACACCAGCCTGAATATCCTGGGAATGATGGGGCTCAGCGCCTATATTCTGGCGGACACAATATTTATTGCCCGGGGACTGGGAGAAAGCGGTCTGGCCGCCCTGAACCTTGCCATTCCCGTTTACAGCCTGATCAGTGCCCTGGGGCTTATGACCGGAATAGGGGGAGCCACCCGCCACACCATAGTCAGGGTCCGGGAAGGCAGCCGGGCAGCCGGGCAGGTGCTGTTCCGGTCGCTGGTCCTGGCCGGGATATTGGGGCTTTTGCTTTTTCTGACAGGACTTACCCTGGCAGATCCCATAAGCCGGTTGCTGGGGGCCACAGGGGAGGCTCTTCAGATGACCAGAACCTACCTGGGGATTCTTCTGGGATTTGCACCTTTTTTTCTTCTGAACCATACCCTGCTGGCTTACGTCCGGAACGACCATAACCCCACCCTGTCCATGGCAGCCATGCTGGCAGGAAGCATCTCCAACATCATTTTGGACTGGATCCTGATTTTTCCTCTGAATATGGGAATGCGGGGGGCCGCACTGGCTACCGGGATCTCGCCGGTTCTCAGCCTGATGGTGCTGAGCCTTCACTTTATCCGGGGACACAGTACCCTTGCGATCCACAAAACGCCTGGCATCGGAGGGTATCTTTCCATCGTGAGGTTGGGAATGTCCACCTTCGTTACGGAACTGTTCTCTGGCGTGGTGCTGGTGGTTT
>JAXGWN010000362.1:0-2094 GCA_040773285.1 Bacillota bacterium | reverse complement strand
ACAAAGGTATAATAAAACAGATTGTAGGACAGGAAGGGATACTCCACCTGCATGAACAGGGTTCCAATCCCGTAGTGGCAGGGCCCCAGTGGGGTCCTGGTCCCCCAGTGCCCCAGCAGAAACTCCACCGCAGTATCCAGTTCATGTGAGGACCCGTACCCCTTATGCCGGAAGGCATCCAGAGCCATCAGGGTGGGCCCGGGATTGGAAAATTCCGTTTCCGGCCCCCGCCCGTAACTGAATTTGTTGCAGCGCCATCCCCCGTCCCGGTACCGGGTCTCCAGAAGATGCCGGTACGTTTTTTCCAGCCGGGGGTCCTGCGCATGCCCGAGAGCGCACAACACCTGGGCCGCATGAATGGTCTGGCAGGGATAGATGGCCCCTCCGGGAACCAGCCGGAACCGTCCGTCCTCCCGCTGCGTGGAAAAAATCAGTTCCGCCGTGTCCTGAAGCACCGGCTCCCGGGGATCCATCCCCAGTTCCACCAGCAGGGCAGCGCTTTCCAGGGTGGAAAAGGGGCTTCCCTTAATGAGCCGCCGGTCCCCGGTGGCCCAGAGATCTCCACCGTTATCTCCCCGCTTTGCCAGGATCCGCCAGATATCGTCTTCATATTTCCCGTTCTGCTTCTTCTGTTCCATCCGCTCTCCTCACCGTCTTCCCCAGCGGTACTTCCGGTTCTCCAGAAGCACACCGGCACTGCAGCTGAGACACAGCCCGTTGTGGCAGCAGATCACTCCTCCACAGGAGGGACAGCGCCAACGGGCTTCCTGGTCTCTGAGAAAGGCCTCCATCCCCCGTTCCCGGATCTCCTCCAGATTCTCCAGCATGCTCAGTGGTATGTGGTCCGGTAGCGGCGGTCCAGGTCTTTCAGTCTCCGGCAGGGATACTCTCCGCATTCCGTACAGAACCGGACCAGCCCTTTTCCCAGTTTCCCGCACCGGTCCCCCATAAAGGTACAGTGTTCCCCCCGGGGAATACACCCGGGACAGTACTTCCTGTGAAACCCCAGCCGATTGAGATCCTTCTGTCCGAACTGCCAGGACACACACAGGCTGCAGTTCATCCCGCAGGGAGCGATCAGGTCCTCCTTCACGACATTCTCCCCCTCTCAGAACTCCAGGGCATCCCACACCGGTATCTCTGCCAGAGCTGCGATGTTTCCGGCATCAATAAGAGCCCGGAAAGGCTCCCCATACGTCATCACGTAGCGCCTGGTTCCATCCGCCAGCACCAGAATCCGTTTAAAGCAGTGATAGTACCGTTCCCTGGTGGCGTTGTCCGTCCCGCCGCCGATGCGGCCTGTTCTGGTCAGCTGCTGTACTGCATGGAGCCATTCAAAGCTGGTGCCCCGGGGATCCCGGAGATCCCCGCAAACGTCCCCCCGGCGCCATCAGCGGTAAAACATCCGTTGCCCGCTGTCAAACCCGGTGGGAATCAGGTTTCGGGACGGAACCAGCAGCCCGGCCACCAGGAAGATGGCACGATCAGAAGAAGCATTTTCTCCCGGGCAGAACCGGCCGCAAACGCTGTCAGCATCGCAGTTCCTGCCAGCACAAATCCGCTTCCGAAAATCAGGAGAGAAGAGCTGAGCCGGTATACCAGGCTTCCTTCATCCCTGGTCTTCAGCCGGTGGTTGTCATATTGGTCCGGGCGGTTTCCAGAAACGTCCAGCCGGCGAAATCCTCCACCGGATCCCTGAACCTTCCGGGGGCCGGCTCCAGTCCCCGGGGAATACCGAAGAGCGAAAAGAGTTTTTCCATCCATGTGCCCTATTCCTTGGGATCATCTCCTGGTGCCTTGAGCAGACAAAAATATTGTCAACTAAACCTATTGGTTCCCTGGCAGGGAATTCTGATTTTCAAGTACCGTCTATCAGTTTCAGGAACTCAACCACTGCGCAATATCAATATGGATCGTCTACAGAAAGTTAGACAGTTTTCTTAAGGTCAGACAGTCTGTATTCCACAGGGGTCCGGTATTCCAGAGAGGAATGGATCCGGATATGGTTGTACCAGTGGACGTAGTCCGCCAGTCCCAGTTTCAGTTTCAGTTCTTCCAGGTTTCTAAAAGTGTTCTGGTAAACAGACTCGGTTT
>JAXGWN010000361.1:0-2095 GCA_040773285.1 Bacillota bacterium | reverse complement strand
CGGGTGGTGGGACAGGATGAGGCGGTCACCGCGGTATCCAAGGCCATCCGCCGGGCCCGGGCGGGTCTGAAAAATCAGGGCCGGCCGGTGGGCTCCTTCATCTTCCTGGGCCCCACCGGGGTGGGAAAAACCGAACTGGCCAAGGCCCTGGCGGCCGAACTGTTCGGCACCGAGGACGATATGATCCGCATCGATATGTCGGAGTATATGGAGAAACATACGGTGAGTCGCCTGATCGGGGCTCCTCCCGGGTATGTGGGTCACGATGAGGCCGGTCAGCTGACCGAGGCCCTGCGCCGGAAGCCCTACTCCGTGGTTCTTTTCGATGAGGTGGAAAAAGCCCATCCGGACGTGTTCAACATCCTGCTGCAGGTTCTGGAGGACGGGGTTCTCACCGATACCAAGGGCCGTAAGGCCAGTTTCCGCAATGCGGTGATCATCATGACCTCCAATGTGGGGGTGGAGAGAATCCGCCGGGAGAAAACCGTGGGCTTTGTTACCCCGGGGCACGACGCCCACCGGGACATGAAGGATAAACTGCTGGATGAACTGAAAAAAGCCTTCCGGCCGGAGTTTGTCAACCGGCTGGACGACATCATTGTGTTCCACAGCCTGGACCAGGCCCAGAGCCGCTCCATCCTGACCCTGATGATCGCTCAGATCAACGGGCGTCTGAAGGAGCGGGGCATGGACATCTCGGTGACCCCCGCCATGGAGGAGTACCTCCTTACAAAAGGCTTCGATGCCCAGTACGGGGCAAGACCCCTGAGACGGGTCCTGCAGACCGAACTGGAGGACCGGCTGGCCGATGGCCTGCTGGAGGGCACCCTGGCCGACGGGGACCGGGTGGTCTTCGGTTACGACGGAACCGCCGTCAGTATGGAAAAAGAGCAGGCGCCTTCTTTGGTGCCTGCAGCAGAGGAATAGGACCATCGGGCCCGGGGCATCCCGGGCCCGATTCTTTCCTTTGGTTGACAACAGCGGGGTATGGTATATAATTTTCTGTATGAATCCGGGAACTGTTTGAAAAAACAGTTCTTTCAATATTATTCAGGGATGAGGGAAGCCATATGGAAGAAAAGCAGGTACTGCTGACCCCGGAGGGTCTGAGAAAATACGAAGAGGAACTGGACTATCTGAAAAACGTCCGCCGTCATGAGATTGCGGAGCGGATCAAGGTGGCCATCAGTTTCGGGGACATCAGTGAGAATTCCGAGTATGAGGATGCCAAGAATGAGCAGGCCTTTATTGAAGGGAAAATTGCCGATCTGGAAAAGAAACTGTCCAATGTGAAACTGATCGAGGACCATGCGGAGGCCGATGAAGTGAGCATCGGGTCCCGGGTGATCCTGGAGGACGTGGAGATGGGGGAATCGGTGCAGTATACCATCGTGGGTTCCATGGAAGCCGATCCCAGCCAGAACAAGATCTCCAATGAGTCCCCGGTGGGACGCAGCATCATCGGCAAAAAGATTGGAAGCGAAGTGGAAGTGGAGACTCCGGGGGGTGTACTTCTGTACAGAATCCTGGGCGTCGCCCACTAGGAAGGTTTGAGCCAATGGAAGAAATCAGGGACAATACCCCTCCGGAATCACCGGAGGAGCAGACCCCGGAGGAACTGAACGAACTGATCCGGGTACGGATGGAAAAACTGGAGCAGCTGCGTCAGCTGGGGGTGGACCCCTATGGACAGCGCTTTGAGGTGACCCATAAAAGCAGCACAGTCCTGGAGAACTTCGGGGAACTGGAGGGAAAAGAGGTGACCGTGGCCGGCCGGATCATGGCCAGACGGGGTCACGGGAAGGCGTCCTTTGCCAACCTGCAGGACATGGAGGGACAGATCCAGATCTATGTCCGTCAGGACCGGGTGGGGGAAGAGGCCTACGGCATATTTGATAAACTGGATATCGGGGACATCATCGGGCTGACCGGTGAGGTCTTTAAGACCCAGAAGGGGGAAGTCTCGGTGAAAGCGGCTTCCTTTACCCTTCTGTCGAAAAGCATGCGGCCCCTGCCGGAGAAGTTCCACGGCCTGAAGGACGTGGATACCCGCTACCGGCAGCGCTACGTGGACCTGATCGTCAACCCGGAAGTG
>JAXGWN010000360.1:0-2107 GCA_040773285.1 Bacillota bacterium | reverse complement strand
GGGGAAACCAGTTTTTTCCCGGTTCCGGCTCCGATTCCGGCCTCTCCGGTTCCTCCCTGCGGATCATCTCCACAATCTCCTCCCGGGAAAAGCCGGTTTCCTTAACAGGCCGCCCCACCACCAGCAGAGTGGCGCCGGCCCGGGCAGCTGCCCGGGCTTTTTCCGGTACTCCCCCGGTCTCCCCGGAGTCCTTGGTGATCAGGTACCGGCAGTCATACTGTCTCAACTGGGCCAGATTCATCTCTTCGGAAAAGGGCCCCTGCATAGCGATCAGGTGATCCGGACGGAACCCCAGGGCCAGACAGCGCTCCAGCACCCCCGGATCTGGCAGTACCCGGGGATACACCCGTTCGGCAAAATCCCGGATTCCTGTGAGAATGTTCAGGTCCCTGCTTCCGGTTCCCGACAGCACCTTCCCCGGATGGCGGTTCAGATACTCCACCACCCCGGGCAGATCCGAAAATACCAGTCCCCAGCTGACCGATGAATCCTCCCGGAGAAGCCGGAGACAGCGGACCCCCCGGGCCTTACAGGCAATCCGAATGTTTTCAGATGCCTGCACCGCATAGGGATGGGTGGCATCCACCACCAGGCGGTACCTCCCCTGATCCAGAAGATCCCCCATGGAAGCGGCGTCCATACGCCCGCTTATAAGGCTGTCGCAGTATTGCTTCCCCAGCGTTTCCCCGTATCCGGTGGCCACCGATACCTGAGCCATAATCCCCAGATCCCTCAGTTGTCCATACAGGAGCCGGCCTTCCGTGGTTCCCCCGAAGATAAGGATTGGGGCCTTCTTCTGCTCACACACCGTCATAGCCCCGGGGGGTCACCATCCGTCCCCCCACCTCGCGGGTCTGGCTGTTTCCGATAAATACCGTGGTAAACATGTCCACCTGCCGGATGGCCAGTTCCTCCAGGGTGCACAGGTCCATACTCTGGCCTTCCCTTCCGATGTTGCGGACATACCCGCAGACGGTTCCTGGATCCCGGTGTTTCAGAAGAATCCTGCAGGCCCGCTCCAGATAGTCTTTTCTTTTATGACTGGAGGGATTATAAAGACAGATGGCCAGATCCCCCAAGGCAGCCATTTCCAGCCGCATCCCAATTTTCTCCCAGGGAGTCAGGAGATCGCTGAGGCTGATCACCGCAAAGTCATGGCCCAGAGGAGCCCCCAGTACCGCTCCCCCGGAACAGGCCGCGGTAACCCCGGGAATCACCCGGATCTCCACCCCGGGAAATTCCGGCGCCAGTTCCAGCAGGATCCCGGCCATTCCATACACACCGCTGTCTCCGCTGCAGACCATGGCCACCGCATTTCCCCCGGCCGCCTCGGTCAGGGCCATGCGGCACCGCTGGGTCTCCTTTTTCATGGCCGTGCTGATGATTTTCTTCCCTCCGGTCAGGGGAGCCACCAGGGAAACATACAGATCATATCCTGCCACCACGGTGGCCTCCCGGATGGCCTCCAGTGCTTCCCCGGTCATGCCCTGCATGTGCCCCGGGCCCAGTCCCACCACGCTTACTCTTTTCATGCTTCTACCAGCTCCTCATAACGGATCCGCCAGGAAAGATACCGGCGGCTGTACTTTGCAATAATCCCATCAATTTCCTCCAGTTGCCGGCTGTGATCCTCCCGGACCTGTTCCCCGGCCAGTGTATCGATGTCCACCAGAGTGACTCCGGGAAAAGCCCCGATTGCCGGATCGATATCCCGGGGCACCGCCAGATCCAACAGCAGGACGGGAATCCGGGGAAGCTCGGAAAATGCGTCCCTTTCCACAGTGAGATGCGGGCTTGAGGTGGCACTGATCAGTACTTCGCACTTACCCATTTCCCGGTACCGGTCGCTGTAGGGGACCCTGTCCACCCCGTCCGGGATATCCGGTCCCCCATGGCGGTAACTGCGTACCGTCATGGCCACCTGGTATCCTGCCCCGGCCAGGGTGCCGGCCACCATTTTCCCCACCTCACCATTTCCGATCACCAGCACCCGGGCAGGAGCCGGGTGCTTCTCCTGCAACAGTGTAAGGGTCCGGCCGGCCACGGACCGGCCGGCGCTGGTGAACCGCACCAGGCTCTTGCTCTGTTTGGCCGCCGTGATGGCGTT
>JAXGWN010000359.1:0-2125 GCA_040773285.1 Bacillota bacterium | reverse complement strand
CAGGAACTGGTATCCATGATCGTCACCAAGGCGGTCCATATGGCCCGCATGATGGACATTCCCCTGCTGGGCGTGGTGGAGAACATGGCCTATGCCAGCTGTCCGGGATGCAGCGATAAGATTTATATATTCGGTCAGGACAAGGTGAACCGGGTGGCGGCAGAGTTCGATATTCCCCTGCTGGCCAGTATTCCCATAGATCCTTCCATTGCCACCCTCAGTGATGAGGGGAGGATCGAGGACTACGAAAACAGCTTCTTTGACAGTTTTCTTGATCAGCTGGACACTCTGGTTCCCCTGAAGGAAAACTGATTTCCGGCAGGTCCGGAATACCGGCAGCCGGACAGGGTCCGGCTGCTTTTTGCTGGAAAAAATCTGTGAATCCGGAGGCAACATCCATGGAGGATATACGAATACTGGTGGCCGACGATGATCCCAATATCCGGGATCTGATCCGGCTCTATCTGGAAAAGGAAGGATTTCAGGTCAGTGTGGCGGAAAACGGAGACCGGGCCCTGGAGATGCTTGGCACGAACCCTCCGGACCTGATGATCCTGGACATCATGATGCCGGGAACCGACGGCTGGGAGGTCTGCCGGCAGGTCCGTCGCTCAGGCAGCCTACCGGTGATCATGCTGAGCGCCCGGGGAGAAACCTTTGAGAAGGTGCTGGGACTGGAATTGGGGGCCGATGACTACATCGTCAAGCCCTTCGAGGCCCGGGAACTGGCCGCCCGGGTCCGGGCGGTTTTAAGGCGTTCCCAGGGAAGATCCGCTCCCGAGGAAGAACTGGTCTTCCCTGGCCTGGTGATCAGCCGGAGTTCCTATACGGTATCCTACCGGGGGAAAAAACTGGAACTGCCCCCCAAGGAACTGGAACTGCTCTATTTTCTGGCCCGGAACAAAAATCAGGTGTTCACCCGGGATCAGCTGCTGGAAAAAGTCTGGGACTACGGATATCCCGGGGATTCCCGTACCGTGGACGTCCATATCCGCCGGCTCCGGGAGAAACTGCCGGATGGGGATCCGGTCTGGTCCATCCGCACCGTCTGGGGCGTGGGCTATAAATTCGAGGTGAAGGGATGAAAAAGAGCATATTCCGCCGGCTTCTCATCACCTACCTGATCACTGCCCTGGCAGGACATTTTCTGATGGCGGTCCTTTTATTAAGTTTTTTTAACAGTTACTCCCTGGAAAGCCGCAAGGACCTGATGCTGTATCAGGGGGAGCGGATCAGCCTTGACATCGTGGAGGGGCTGAGAACCGGCCGTTTCGATGAGGAGAGAATGGGGGAGAATCTCCAGATGCTGGACCGGGTGATGAACGCCAGAATCTGGCTGGTGGATTATTACGGCTATGTGATCGGAGCTTCCGGCAGCGATGCCACCGACATCCTGGGAAGACAGGTGTCAGACGGGCAACTGAGCCGTCTGAGGGAGGAGGGACCTGTTTTCCGCACCGGATTGTTTGACCAGATGCTCCAGGAGCCTTCCCTGAGCCTGATGTACCCCATTGTGGCTGACGGGGCATTTCAGGGGGGCCTTCTGATCCACGCCCCCCTGTCCGGAGTCCGGGAGAACTTTATGGAGATGTACCGGCTGGCGGTCCTGGGGATCAGCCTTTCCCTGATCCTGGCCATCGGGGTTCTGCTGGTGCAGGCCCGGAGAATCTCTGCTCCGGTGAAGGTCATCGGCCGGGCAGCCCGTGAAATTGCCGGGGGCGCCTTCGGCAAGCGGCTGGACATAAGAACACAGGACGAGATCCAGGAACTGGCGGAAAGTTTTAATCACATGGCCGCCTCCCTGGCCGGTACAGAGGAGAACCGCCGACGGCTGATCAGCAACATCTCCCATGATATCCGTACTCCGGTCACCTCCATCCGGGGGTTTGCCGGAGGCATTCTGGACGGGACCATACCTCCGGAGGAGCAGTCCGCTTATCTGGAAAGAATCCGGGAGGAATCTGACCGCCTGATGAAGATTACCAGCGATCTGCTGGAACTGGACCGGCTCCGGGAAGGGGTTCTGACCCCACAGACTGTTACGGTGGATCTCCATGAACTGATCCGCCGGACACTGGCAGCCCTGGAGCCGGCAATCAGCCAGGCGGGACTTCTGCTGGAGGCT
>JAXGWN010000358.1:0-2128 GCA_040773285.1 Bacillota bacterium | reverse complement strand
CGCTCCCACAGCCACGGATGTCCAGTTTGCAATAATCAATGGTAATGAGTCCCTGGCTCCCAACATGGCGGTATACCGTTTCTACACACCGGAAACCGGATTTATTGCCGGAGCGGCAGCTGCCCTGGTATCTGAATCCGGGAAAGTAGGGATGATCGGCGGACAGTCCTTTCCCCACATCGTAGACGCAGCGGTAGGCTTTGAAGCCGGTGCCAAATACATCAACCCGGACATTCAGGTGCTCACCGGATATACCGAGTCCTGGACTGACGTGGCCAAAGGAAAAGAAATGGCCATGGCCATGATCGATCAGGGTGTGGATGTGGTTGTTGGAAACGCCAACCAGGTAACTCTGGGAATCATCGGCGCTGCCCAGGAGCGTGGCGTAAGAGCCATCGGTTACATCGATGACCAGAGTGCTGTGGCTCCCGAAACCGTAGCCATTTCCTCCATTCAGAGCGTATCTGAACTGAGGGATACCATGATTCAGGACGCCATGAACGGAGAGATGGAGCCGGTGAAAAATCTGGTAGGTGTCAAGGAAGGCGTAGTCCGTCCCACCGACTGGAACCATCCGGAGTGGGTGGATGAGGAAGGTATGGCCAAGTGGGAGGAAGTTGTGACCGGTCTGCAGGACGGATCCTTCAAATCCTCCGGAGTAATTCCCAAGTCCTCCTTCGAAGACTAGGAATATGTGACGCAGGGGTGCGGCTGTGCAGGCGGGTCAGCCTGGCCGGCATAGCCGAATCCCTGCCCTTTTTATGAATGTGGTGGAAAGGTGGATGTGAGGATGGCAAACAGACTGGCCCTGAAACTGAATAAGATTACCAAAATCTTTCCGGGCGTGGTGGCCAACAAAGAGGTGGATTTTGAGCTGGAATATGGGGAGATCCACACTCTTCTGGGGGAGAACGGGGCAGGAAAATCGACCCTGATGAACTGTGTGTACGGCCTTTATGAGCCCGATGGCGGGACCATTGAGGTGAACGGAACCGAAGCGAGGATTTCCAATCCCAAGGACGCGATTGCCCTGGGAATCGGAATGGTTCACCAGCACTTCATGCTGGTGCCGCGGCTGACCGTCGTGGAAAATGTAATTCTTGGTATGAATGAAAATCCGCTGAAAGTGGATATGGATAAGGCGCGCAGAGAGGTTAAGGAATTGTGCGACCAATACAGCTTTAATATCGACGTGGACGCCACAGTGCGGGACCTGAGCGTCGGTGCCCAGCAGAAAGTGGAGATCATCAAGGCACTGTACCGGGGGGCGGAGATTCTGATTCTCGATGAGCCCACCGCGGTGCTGACTCCCCATGAGGTGAACGAACTGATCCAGATGCTGGAGAATTTCAAGGCCTCAGGAAAAGCAGTGATTTTTATTTCCCATAAACTGTGGGAGGTAATGAAGGTGTCGGACCGGGTCACCGTGCTCAGAAGCGGGGAACTGGTGGGAACCGTTCCGGTATCGGAGATTACCCGGGAATCCCTGGCCAGCATGATGGTGGGCCGGGAAGTCATGATGGCCTATGAAAAAAAACCATTCCGCCCCGGGGAAGTGGTCCTGGAAATGAAGGATGTCTCCCTGACCGGAGCCCTGAGGGCCTCCACTCTGAAAAATCTTAATCTTTCAGTGCGGGGCGGAGAGATTGTGGGCATCGCCGGTGTGGACGGAAACGGTCAGACGGAGATTGCCGAAGCCCTGATGGGTCTCAAGGATCTGGAGGGTGGCCGTGTAATCGTCAATGGGGAGGACATCTCCTCAAAGAATACCAGACAGAGAATCCAGGAGGGCCGTATGGCCCATATACCGGAGGACCGTCTCCGGGATGCTGTGGTTCTTGAATTTTCCATGGCGGAAAACCTGATTCTCGACGACTACGATATGGCACCCTACACCCGGGGCCTGGCATTTTTCCCTGCAGAAATGATGAAAAACGCCCAGGAGCGGATCGGGGAGTTCGACATCCGGCCGCCGCATCCCAACACCAAACTGAAAAGTTTCTCGGGAGGAAACCAGCAGAAGATCGTGATTGCCCGGGAACTGTCCCGGGATCCCAAGTTTGTACTGGCCATGCAGCCCACCCGGGGCCTGGACGTGGGAGCCGTAGAGTACGTACACGAACGGCTG
>JAXGWN010000357.1:0-2135 GCA_040773285.1 Bacillota bacterium | reverse complement strand
TTTCATCGGAAAACTGTCCTTTATGAGAATCGTGTCCGGCACCCTGAAGCCGGATTCCCTGGTTTACAACGCCCAGAAGGAGACCGACGAAAAAATTGCCCGGCTCTTTACCGCCCTGGGCAAGGAAACCAGGGAAGTATCGGAAGCCCAGGCCGGTGATATCGTGGTGCTGACCAAGCTGGCCTCCACCCTCACCGGAGACACCCTGTGTGCCAAGGGAAGTTCCGTGGAACTGGAAGGGATCGGGTTCCCATCGGCCACCTACTTCAAGGCAATCAGCCCCAAGAGCAAGGACGATGAGGACAAACTGGGCAACGCCCTGGATAAACTGATGGAAGAGGATCCCTCCCTTATGGTGAACCGGAACTCGGAAACCCACGAGACCACCATCCACGGACTGGGAGATATGCATATTGATGTTCTGGTGGACCGGCTGAAGCGGAAATTCGGTGTGGATGTGAATCTCACCGATCCCATCATCCCCTACCGGGAGACCGTCACCAAAGCGGTGCAGAACGTGGAGGGAAAACACAAGAAACAGTCCGGTGGTCACGGCCAGTACGGTCACGTCTACATTGATCTGGAGCCTCTGGCCGAAGGAGAGTTCGAATTTGCCGAGACCATCTTCGGCGGTTCGGTTCCCAAGAACTACATCCCTGCAGTGGAAAAGGGAATCCGGGATGCCATGGAAAACGGAACCCTGGCAGGCTATCCCATGACCCGCCTGAGGGTTACCCTGAAGGACGGTTCCTATCACGCGGTTGACTCCTCTGAGATGGCCTTCAAGATCGCCGGAGCCCTGGCTCTGAAAAACGCTCTGGAAAAAGCGGCCCCGGTTCTGCTGGAGCCCATCATGAAGGTTCAGGTCACCGTGCCGGAAGCCTATATGGGAGACATCATGGGAGACCTGAACACCAAGCGGGCCAGAATTCAGGGAATGCAGGCCCAGGGAAGCCGTCAGGTGATCAACGCAATGGCACCCCTGGCCGAGATGAGCAAATACGCCATCGACCTGAAATCCCTGACCCAGGGCAAGGGAACCTTCACCATGGAGTTTGACAGTTACGACATCGTTCCGGCCCAGTTGACCCCCAAGATCATTGAGGACAAAAAACTCAGGGATGAAAAGGCGGCCAAATAGGCCAGCAGTATATGGATCAGCAACAAGGGGAGAAGCCTGGTGGCTTCTCCCCTTTCATATCTTCTGTCTATACTTCCATGATCCCCACGTGGCAGGTGATCCCACCGTCCATAACATTTACGGACCCGTTAAGATAGGGCTGGGTTATCAGGAAATAGTTCATCTCGGCCAGTTCCTCGGGGCGGGCCACCGATTTGGTGGGCGTCTTCTCCAGAACCCGCCGCATGTAGTCGTCCACCTTGTCCTCCTGAACCCCCATGGCAGTCTGAACATATCCCGGACAGACCGCATTGCAGGTGATCCCGTGGCGGCCCCACTCCGAAGCAATGGATTTCGTATATCCCAGCATGGCGTGCTTGGTGGCCACATAGGTGGAGGAATAGGGGGATCCGTACAGTCCCTGAATGGATGCGGTGTTGACAATCCGGCCATACCCCATTTCCTTCATTTTGGGCAGAAGGTTGTGGGTGAACAGGTAGACGCTTTTCACGTTGATCCCGAAGATCCGGTCAAACTCATCCTCGGTCACCTCACTGACCAGGTGAAACGGTCCTCCGATACCGGCATTGTTCACCAGGATGTTGGGTGTCCCGAAGGTCTCCTCCACCCGGGCGATGCACTCCTCCACCTGGTTCCGGCTGGAAACGTCACAGGCCACAGCCATGGCTTCGAAGCCCTCCTCACGGATGGAATCTGCCACCTGTTCCGCCCTGTCCCCATCGATGTCCACCACAGCCACTTTAATTCCCTCCCGGGCAAACTTCCGGGCGGTGGCCGCTCCGATTCCGTTACCGGCCCCGGTGATTACCGCAATTTTCTCCATACTTTCTCCCCCTTTGTATAGTTGTATATACCTTAGTCAAGAGTACTTCAAGTCCCCTGTCCCTGTCAAGAACCGGCAGAAAAAAGCCCGGCCGGAGCCGGGCAATATTTGAGCCTATTCCAGTGGCACCGTATCATCCCGCAGAAAGAACTCCACTTCCACCTGCTCCGG
>JAXGWN010000356.1:0-2146 GCA_040773285.1 Bacillota bacterium | reverse complement strand
TGGATCAGTTTATTGAACGGGACAGCGGAAAATACATCACCATGATGCAGATCCCTGTGATCCGTTAGACCTTACGTACAGCCGGGACTTCCTGAGACAGGATGTTCCCGGCTGTATTTATTTGCGGATATTTTTGTTTGGGAATATTGGGGATCCACTTCCTGTGACGGGGAGTCTGAGGAATCCGCGATTCTTCTTCAGTCCACCGGGATAAGGATGAAAAACATAAAATGATAGGGCAGAGCCATACTGAACTGAGCCGGGAACATCAGCCGGTTCTGCTTTTCAGTCCCGAAGTATTAATTTCTGAGGGGGACCTGGCCGACTGCCAGGCCATCCGTGCCTGGCATTATCATCTTAACCGGACCTTTACACAGAGCCAACACAACGTAAAGTTTGGCGTGTTAGACTCTGTCTGTAAGGTCGGATATGAGGCGATGACCTCCTCCCCGGGAAGATGGGGAAATTCTAAATGACCAGGAGGAAACAAGGATGAAACTGAAAATGAAGGTTATGGCACTGTTGCTGGTGGCCGGTCTGGTGGCTGGGATGGCCGGTTGTGCACCGGCATCGGATGGCGGAAATGGCGGCGGAGAGGCCGGACTTTCCGGGGATGTGATCATTGACGGTTCCGGAACCGTGTATCCCCTGATGGCCCACATCGCAGAGGAGTACATGGTAAATGAGCAAAACGGTGTCAGCGTTCAGGTGGGACGGGCCGGCTCTTCGGCGGGATTCAAGAAATTTATCCCCGGTGAGACGGACTTCTCCGATGCCTCCAGAAAGATCAAGGACGAGGAAATTGCCCAGCTGGAGGAAAATGGCCTGAGGATGGACGAAAACGTCATGGAAATCCGACTGGCCTACGACGGACTGACCCTGGTGATCAATAAGGAAAACGACTGGGCCACAGAGATGACCCGGGAAGAGATTGTAAACATGTACCTGTCCGGGGCCTACAGGGCAGACGACAAAGTGCTGTGGTCCGACATCCGTCCGGAGTGGCCCGCTGAGGAAATCCGTTTCTACGGCCCCAATGAAAACCATGGAACCTACGAGTTCTTTGCCGAGGAAATTCTGGATGAGGCCCCCATGGTAGCCACCGCAAACCTGCAGCAGGAGTATTCCACTTTGGTGGACCTGGTGAGCCAGGATAAAAATGCCATCGCATTCTTCGGGTTTGGCTACTACGTAACCAATACCGACAAACTGGCTGCAGTGAAGGTGGACTTCGGCAGCGGCCCGGTGGAGCCCACCCTGGAGACCATCGGGGAGGATCTTCCCTATGGAGGATTCACCAGACTGGTGTACACATACCTGAATCTTGACTATGCCAAGGCGAAGCCCCAGGTTCTGGACTACGCAAAGTACGTGGTTTCTCCGGAAGGAGCACAGCGTCTGGCCGGAGAGAACGGATTTGCCCCTCTGCCGGAAAGCATGTATGCGGAGTATCTGAACCATCTGGAATCGCTCAGCTGATTCCTGAGGAGAATGTGAGTTCTGTTTCAGGATGGGAGCCCCGGCCCCCATCCTGAAACCGTGTCCCGGAAGATACTGGAGTGAGTACATTGACCCAAAATACCCAGGTAAGAGACCTGATACAGCAGAATATAAGTATGAAAAAACATGTCACTGACCGCCTGATGCCGGGATATTTTCTGGCTATGGCCTTCGTGTCGGTGTTTACCACCCTGGGGATCATCCTGACTCTGGTGACCGATGCAATGCGGTTTTTCAGCCAGGTGCCTCTCAGGGAAGTGTTCAGCACCAATCTGGCTCCCCTGGCGGCGGAACCCTCCTTCGGGATCCTACCCCTGATCACGGGAACCGTAATCACCTCCCTGATCGCCATGCTGGTGGCAGTGCCGGTGGGACTGTCGGCGGCCATCTGGCTCAGCCAGTTTGCTTCCGCCAGGACCCGGCAGGTGGTGAAGCCCATTATGGAGGTGCTGGCGGGAATCCCCACCATAGTATACGGATTTTTCGCCTATTCCTTTGTGACCCCGCTTCTGATGAAACTGATCCCTTCCCTGGGACCAAAAAATGCCCTGAGCCCGGATTTTGCCGAGGACGCCGCTCCCCGTCCGGACCTGATCGTCTTCAGCGAAAACAGCCTGCGCAGGCCCTTGGACGACTTCCGCCAATG
>JAXGWN010000355.1:0-2152 GCA_040773285.1 Bacillota bacterium | reverse complement strand
CAGTTCCGTCATCACCACCTGCATTCCGGCAGTTTTCAGCACCCAGGCCACTCCGGTGGCCAGATCCCCGGCTCCTTTAATGAGAATTTTCATCAGATTCCCTCTTTTCCACTAATTTCAAGTACAGTTCAGGACTGTCGATATCCCCGGTAACGGCCGGATCCCCGGTCTCCGGAAAACGGATCCGTTCCGGATGCCGGGCCACCAGATTCCTGGCACCCACATCCCCGGTCTCCTCCAGCAGTTCCCCAAAGGTCCAGCGGGGCAGCCACACCGGATGCCCCCGGCGTCCCTGCCGGACCGGAATGCCTATCTCTTCCGGGGCAGCCAGCACCTCCCGGTACAGCTCCCCGAGAGTCGCCGGCTTCAGATGGGGCATGTCGCAGAAGGTCAGCCAGATTCCCGTCACGTCCTGGGACTGTGCCACCCGGATTCCGGCAGCCAGCGACGTGCTCATGCCTTCCCGGTACCGGGGATTTTCCACCACCTGTACCGGCAGGTCTCTTAGGGCCGGAAGAATCCGCTCCTTGTTGTGTCCCAGCACCACCAGCACCGGTCCGTACGGCAGGTACAGACGGCAGGTGGCCGACAGGAAGGTCTCTTTCCCATAGGGCAGCAGCTGTTTATCCGTTCCCATCCTGGTGCTCATCCCCGCTGCCAGAATCACCGTAGCCATCCTCATCGGAGTTCCACCTCCTCCAGACTTCCCTGCCGGAGAGAACACAGGCAGGCATTCATTCCGGCCCGCATCAGAAGCCTGGCCAGAGCCCGGGCCGGTTCCCTTGCTCCCGGAAGATCGGTCTTGTTGATCAGTACCAGATACTCCGCGCTCTCCGGCACCAGTTTCCGCCCGCCGGCGGAAGAAAGGATCAGGGTGGTCAGCACCTCCGGAGTCAGCAGCAGGGGATCCTCCGGGATCATTCCTTCGCCCCGGAGAAGTTCCGGCAGGGCACCGGAATTGTAGCAGACCGTTTCATCCGCCTCCCGTCCTATGGCCTCCGCTCCCAGCAGCCAGATCACCCGGTCCGCCTCCGGATAAATCACCGGCTCGTGGTCCTTTGGGACCTTGCAGGGGAGATTGCGGGATCCATCTGCCTCCGCCAGGACATAAGCCTGCGGAAACCGGCGGTGCAGAAAGAGAAGGTCCTCTCTGGAAATCCCGGTGAACTTTCCCTTGTCCTCCCGGAATCCTCCGGCCACAAAGACCCGGGATTCCCGGGAGAGGGCCCGGGCTACTGCACTTTCCGGATCCGGCTCCAGGTCCATTCTTACCTGTGGATACCCGGAAAACTCCTCCCCAAGTACCTGGGCGGTTACCGCCAGAATCACCGGATGGCCGCGGCCACTGAGGGCCCGGGCCAGATCCTGCAGGGCCCCGGTTTTTCCTCCGCCACCAGAAAAAAATATTATGTTGCCCGGTTCCAGATTCAGGATCCGGACCAGGGGGTCCAGACAGGGTTCCATAAGGCCTCCGTTATGCTTTCTTTGATACAACGTCTTTTTCATTATATCACCAAAGCCTCAGCCGGTCATCCGCAACCAAAAAAAGTTGCCTTGCGGCAACTAAAATCTGGGCGGGGTAATGGCAGAAAGAAAGACCAGCTTCTTTTTGCCTGCATTGCGGACCGTATGGGGCAGAGAAGCAAAATAGTAGATGCTGTCGCCATCTTCCAGTATGTAGGTCTCCTCCCCCACGGTGATCTCCATCTTTCCCTCCAGGATCAGAATGCATTCCTCTCCGGGATGGGTGGACTCCAGTTCCCCCACACCGTCGGTATCCGGATCCAGGGTGGCAATAAAGACCTCCATCATACGGCTCACGTCCGGTGTCAGAAGTTCATACTCCAGATGGGACTCCGGAAATCTCAGGGTCTTCCGCTCGTTTTTCCGCACCACCGGCGAGGAGTCCTCGTCGGTCATCAGGAAATAGAAAATGGGTACATCCAGGGCGTTGGCGATTTTCCTCAGAGAAGTGATGGAGGGTTCGGCCAGATCCCGTTCAATCTGACTGAGGAAACTGGCGGTCAGATCGATTTTTTCAGCCAGTTCCTTCAGACTCATGTTTTTTTCGCTGCGTTTATTTCTGATCTTGCTCCCTAACATCTTATCCGATCCTTTCTCGTCAGTATTCTGAGAATCATTCTACCCTATT
>JAXGWN010000354.1:0-2157 GCA_040773285.1 Bacillota bacterium | reverse complement strand
TCCGGCAGTGACGGAAGCCACCTGCCCGGCCAGGATATGGAGATCCGGTTCAGCAGCCGAGATAAAAAAACCAAGACCCAGTCCCGCCAGGATCAGCAGTCTGAGGCTCCCGGAACGGGCTATGGTTTTTCCCATCTGGTTCCCGATGGGGGTGATCCCGATGTCCACCCCGAACAGGAAAATGGTCAGGCCCACGATAATAAAGAGCGCGCCAATCAGCAGCCGGGCCAGCATTTCACCCCCCAGCGGGGTCAGAGTGAAATTCAGCAGGAGCACCACTGCCACCACCGGCACGACGCTCATCAGGACTTCCTTCAGTTTTTCCAGCAGAATATCCAGATCCATCACCTCCTCTAAGCGTATTCTATGGTACTGATTATACCACATTCTCCGCAGCATCTGCCTGACGCTGCCGCCGCAAAAATCCTGCAGAACCCGGCGGGAAACAGTCGGGTGCGGGAACCGGGATTCTGGTATTCTGTATATGGAGGTGGCAGTGGAACATGGATCTGATTGAGAGAATGAACAGGGCAATGGAGTATATTGAGGAGTGTGCCGGGGAGAACCCGGATCCGGAAATCCTGGCCGGAATCACCCTGTGCAGCGGGGATCACTTCCGCAGGGTGTTTTCCTCTCTGGCCGGGATCACCCTGACTGAATACATCCGCAGAAGACGGATGACCCTGGCGGCGCTGGAACTGCTGAAGAAGGACCGGAGAGTGCTGGATGTGGCTCTGGAGTATGGGTACGGTTCAGCGGATTCCTTTGCCCGGGCCTTTCAGTCGGTGCATGGGATTTCTCCTTCAGAGGTGCGTGAGGGAGGGGAACTCACCAGCTGGCCCCGGATGAGATTTTCCCTGACGGTGAAAGGAGCGGAAGAAATGAATGTAAGACTGGTGGAAAAAGAGGAGTTCCGGATTGTGGGAATCAGGAAGCGGGTGAACCTGATCTTTCAGGGAGTGAACCCGGAAATTCAGGAGATGGCTGAGCAGCTGACCCCGGAAATTATCGGGTATCTGAAATCCCTGTCCGACCGGGAACCGGCCGGCATCATCAGTGCGTCGGCCAATTTCTCCGAAGGCCGGATGGAGGAGAAGGCCCGGCTGGATCACTACATCGGAGTGGCCACAGGAAGAACGGATACGGAAGGGGACTTCGCAGTACTACCTGTACCGGCCGGCACCTGGGCAGTATTCCGTACGGTGGGGCCGTTTCCGGAAACCCTGCAGAATGCCTGGGGCAGGATATATTCGGAGTGGTTTCCCGCTTCCGGCTATGAGTCCACCGGCGGGCCGGAAATCCTCTGGAATGAGGGACCGGATACCGGGAACCCGGAGCATGTCAGTGAAATCTGGATCCCGGTTCAGAAGTCTGCCGGTGTAAAATGAGGCTGCAGGAGGATTTCTTTCTGCGGCGTCAGCGGAAATACGGCTGGTGCCGCAGGTGTTTCCCGGATACGGTCCATATTGAGTGTGTCATAAAGCCTGAAAGACTAACGGAGCAATTAAATTGATTTATTCGAAGCCACGGTTGTAGTAATGATATCCCGTGGCTATTTTCATGAGAAAACAGATCTGCTAAAACCTACCAGATCTGCATCATAAGTACGATGTGAAGAAAATTACTTTTGCGATTCTATTTCCCGAAACAATAAAATAATTGATTTTGGGAAATGGAATGGGATGATAGATGTAGGTGGTGATACGATGAAACTAATTGAAAGAGAAACATATTTGAGCAGGTTAATCAGTTTAAAAGGGACACCTGATATAAAAGTCATCACGGGCATACGACGTTCAGGCAAATCAAAAATTACCACGAAGTACATTTTATTACGAGGCCAAATGCAAGGAAGATGAGTCGCCCTTACGAAACACCATCAAAGAGATCTTCCTGGCCAGCAGACGGAACTATGGAACCCGGAAAATCAAGGCGGTACTGAAAAAAGAAGGCAAGCAGATCTCCCGCCGGCGGATCGGCCGGATTATGAAGGAACTGGGACTGGTTTCCAATTATACGGTGGCTCAATACAAAGTCCCCAAAAAGCCAACCAATGAAGAGAGGGTCAGCAATCAGGTGGCCCGGCAATTCAACAACCGGGAGTACCTGGAGGTCGTCGTCAGTGACCTGACTTACGTACGGGTGGCCGGCAGGTGG
>JAXGWN010000353.1:0-2162 GCA_040773285.1 Bacillota bacterium | reverse complement strand
TCTGTATAACTGATCTCTGCCCCCAGTTCCTCCTCGATCTGAAGCAGAGCCTCATAGGCAATCTGACTCCAGCCCCTGTCGGTCACTGTGCTGGGTACCAGCAGAGCTACCCGGAACGTTCCCTCCACAGGCTGCGGCTCTGCCGGCACCGGCGGCACCGGATCCTGTGCCGGGTCTGCCTCCACAGGGCAGCCGGAGGCCAGGATCACCATCAGGGCCGTCAGGACAAGAACCATAATCCTTTTCAATCCAACCACAACCTTTCCGCCTCCCGGGGATCCGGGTGGTACCCTTTCAGTATATGAGAATTGGGCAGTAATTTGAAGGAAAACCTTAAAACACCGCGCCGTTTCAGCAAAAACAGCCGGGGGAAGACGATTCTTCCCCCGGCCTGTGTGAAGCGGTTCACAACGGGCACAGGCCCATCATCCATCCCGGCTTTCCTCTTACCAGCCCTCATTCTCCCGGGGCACATTGATCTCACCGGACATTACCTTGGGCAGCAGTTCCTCATACAGACCTACTACCTCTGCCGGCAGTTTGTCCTTCACATTGTCGTTCCATACCCAGAAGATACCGCCGCTCTTGTCATCGATAATGATGGCGGAGCCGCCCTCCAGAGTGCCGTCAATCCAGGACTGAGCGGTGGCCAGCATAGCAGGGCCAAAGTCCTGGGCTGCAGTGGAAACTGCCTGATCGGGAGCCTCAGCGGAGATATCACGGACCGCTGCAAAGATCCAGGTTTCGGTTTCCCGGGCTGCTGCCACGGAACCCTGGGTGGCCTGGTTGGCATTGGTGAACAGCACGTCAGCGCCAGCCTGAACCTGGGACAGGCTCAGCTCGTAGCCTTCGTTCATGTCACTGGAATCCTGGGTAACTCCCAGCAGCACCTCGATATCCGGGTTTACAGATTTGGCTCCCAGTTCAAAGGCCCTGGAGGTCTTGGTGTAGGCCGGGAACTCCCCGCCGATTACCATACCCAGTTTGTTGGTTTCGGTCAGTTCGGCAGCCATAACCCCCTGGATGTAGGTCATACGCTCCAGAACGAATTCCAGAGGCATCTGGTTGTCGGTGACCACGCTGCCACCGGCAGTTACAAACAGTGTGTCCGGGTAATCTCCGGAAATCTCTCCAAAGGGAGACGCATACTGTCCGCCGTATCCGAAGATCACGTCATAGCCTTCAGCGGCCAGGGCCTCAGCCTCTTCCCGCATCAGGTCTGCAGTGCCGGCCTCAACGATAACCGGCTCGATACCCAGTCCTTCCGCCACATAGCGGAGACCATCGGCTCCAACCTGTCCCCAGCCGCCGTCAGTGGGTGAACTGGGAATCAGAATCGCCACTTTGGCAGGTTCTGCAGGTGGCTCAGCAGGTGCATCGGTACCGCTGTCCGGCTCTTCAGCCGGAGGTGTGGAAGCTCCTCCACCGCAGCCTGCGGCTGCAAGGGCCATTGCGGCAACCAGCAGAAGTGCCAGCCATTTCATTTTTCTCATTGTATTTCCTCCCTCAATTTTTTATAAAAATCAAGCAACAGGGTTGTTTGACTTTCATCAGGCTTTTTCGTACGGCTGCCCCAGTGCTCTGGGAGCTCCCACCCGCTGCCGGCTTACCACCAGCACGGCCAGGACCGTAACAATATAGGGCACCATCATAATAAGGTTCCTGGGAACCTCCACTCCGGTGGTCTGGAAGACCATCTGCAGGGCACTGGCTGCCCCGAAGACCAGAGCACCGCCCAGGGCTCCCACCGGGCTCCATTTGCCCAGGATCACCACCGCCATGGCGATGAATCCCCGGCCGGCAGTCATGTCCTCACCGAAAGAAGAGGACTGGGCGATGGACAGGAACGTCCCGGCCACCCCGATCATGACTCCGGAAAACATGACTGACATGTAGCGGATCCGGGTAACGCTGATTCCCAGGGAATCGGCAGCCTTGGGATGGTCTCCCACTGCGATGATCTTCAGTCCCAGGGATGTCTTGTTGATCACCACCCAAAGAACTGCCACCATGACGAACCCGAAATAAACCAGTATGTTATGGGAAAACAGCATCGGCCCCAGTATGGGAATCCGGGACAGCCCGGGAATCTCCATGGGAGGGAAGGTTCTGGCCGCAATCCCAGCATCCAGCCGGCCTGTTCCATAGAACAGCCAGCGGTA
>JAXGWN010000352.1:0-2163 GCA_040773285.1 Bacillota bacterium | reverse complement strand
CCAGGCCGTCGTCCGGCAGAAGATCCATCCCCTCCAGCCGTTCCGGCCATTCCACCAGGGTGACCCCGCCGGCTTCAAAGATCTCCTCCAGACCGATCTCCCGGATCTCTTCCGGATCCTCCAGCCGGTAGGCATCCACATGAAATACCGGGATGCGCCCTTTGTACTGCTGCAGTATGGTGAACGTGGGACTGGTCACCGGAGACGTTACCCCCAGTCCCCGGGCCACCCCCTGGCTGAAGGTGGTTTTTCCTGCTCCCAGGTCGCCGGAATAGACGATCAGGTCCCCGGGGATCAGCTGCTCCCCCAGGATTCTCCCCAGTTCCCGGCTTTCCTCCGGGGATCCGCTTTCCCAGTCAGTCATCCTCATAAACCAGTTCTCCATTTCCCCATACTTTTTTAACCCGGCTGTACACATCCAGGGGGTCCCCGTCAAACAGGGCCAGATCCGCCACGGCTCCGGGCCGTATTCTTCCCCTGTCTGAAAGTTCCAGCACATCCGCCGGTACCGCCGTGACCGCCTCCAGGGCCCCCCGCTCTGAAAGTCCTTCCCGCCGGGCCAGAATGGCCATGAGCCGGAGAGCACTCAGGGGCTGTTCCGGAGCATCGGTCATGAGGGCCACCGGGATGCCGGCAGCCTCAAGGCGGGCTGGCAGGGAAGGGATAAGTCCCCGCATCTCCTCTTTCGCCCGGCTCATCAGCACCGGCCCGGCCACCACGGTGACCCCCGCCTCTTTCAGGGGACCGGTCAGCAGATGGGCCTCGGTTCCATGTTCAATCACCAGACTCAGACCATACTCCCCGGCGATCCGCAGGGCGGTCTCCAGGTCGTCGGCCCGGTGGGCATGGACCCGCCAGGGCGCCCCGGCCAGCAGCCGGCGCACCGAATCTCCGGCCAGTCCCTCCAGGGCACCGGATCTTCCCTCTTCCAGGGCCTTCCGGAGAAGATAGGCTGAGCCCATCCGGGTATAGGGGGGTCGCCCGGCTTTCCCAAAATCCCGTTTGGGATTTTCCCCCAGGGCGGACTTCATGCCGCAGCGGGCACTTAAGGTTCTTGATTCCAGGGTATCCCCGAAGGTGGTGAGGGCGGCTCCCCAGCCCCCCAGCAGGCAGGAACTGCCCGGCAGCACTCCCACCGCCGTGATCCCTTCGGCCAGGGCCTCCCGGAAGGCCGGCTCCCGGGGGTTGATCCCGTCCAGGGCCATCAGGGCGGGAGATACCGGATCCATCATCTCATTGACATCGTCCCCTGCGGGAGCCGCTTCCTCCAGAAGCCCGGTGTGGCAGTGAGCCTCGATGAGGCCGGGCATCAGCCAGCCGGGGGTTCCCGGGCAGGGGGAATCCGGCGTTTCCGGTTCCAGGGCAGCAATCCTGCCGTCCTTCACCAGAAGAACCAGTCCGCTTTTCCAGGACTCGCCGTCCCACAGTTTCTCCGGCCGCAGCCGGAACCCATCAGAATTCCTCATTGATATACACCCTGGGAACCCTCTCACTGATGTTGGTGAGAATCTCATACCCGATGGTGCCGGCCAGGGTGGCCACATCATCCACCCGGATGCACTCCTCTGCCTGACGTCCCAGGATCACCACCTCATCCTCCAGGGACACGTCCGGGATCCCGGTCACGTCGATCATCATCTGGTCCATGCAGATATTCCCGATCATGGGAACCCTTCTTCCCTTCAGAAGCACCTCTCCCCGGTTGGACAGGCTGCGGGGAATCCCGTCGGCATACCCCACGGGCAGGGTGGCGATCACCGTATCCCGGCGGGTCTCAAAGGTACCCCCGTAACTGACCCGGGCACCGGGTCCCACCCGCAGCAGGTTCACGATCCGGGCCTTCAGGGTCATGGCCTCCCGGAGATCCACTCCGCAGCCCCTGTCGGCCAGCCAGGGGGAGGGGTACTGTCCATACAGGACGATTCCCGGCCGCACCATGTCCAGCCGGGCCTCAGGCATGATAAGAGTGGTGGCGCTGTTGGCAATGTGCTTCAGGGGAATCTTCATCCCCTTCCCGCTTTTCTCACTGATGGCCACCATCTTCTCCTCCAGCCGGGCGGTGAAGGAAAGGAACCGCTCCAGCTGCCTGCTGCAGTATTCCATATCCCCGCTGTCCGCATTGGCCATATGGGAAAAAATCCCATGGATCTCAATCCCCGGCAT
>JAXGWN010000351.1:0-2169 GCA_040773285.1 Bacillota bacterium | reverse complement strand
CATTCCTCCTCCGGCACCACCGGGAAACCCACCGTGGTGGGGTATACCCGCAACGATTTAAACGTATGGAGTGAACTGATGGCCCGGAGCCTTTCCTGCGCCGGTGCCGACAAACACGATGTGATCCACAACGCCTATGGTTACGGTCTGTTCACCGGGGGTCTCGGGGTCCATTACGGATCGGAGAAACTGGGTGCCTCCGTGATACCCATTTCCGGGGGGAACTCCAAAAAACAGATTATGATCATGCAGGACTACGGCAGCACCGTACTGTGCTGCACCCCCTCCTACGCCCTGAATCTGGCGGAGATCATGAGGGAAATGGGGGTAAGTCCGGCGGATCTGAATCTGAAAGTGGGAATATTCGGGGCAGAGCCCTGGTCCGACCGGATGCGTCAGGAAATCGAGAAGGCCCTGGGGATTCAGGCCCTGGATATCTACGGACTGTCGGAGATTATCGGGCCCGGGGTGGGGATTGAGTGCCCCCATAAGGCGGGACTCCATATCTGGGAGGATCATTTCCTGGTGGAAATTGTGGATCCGGATACTCTGGAGCCGGTGCCGGAGGGCTCCCCGGGAGAACTGGTGATCACCAGTCTCACCAAGGAGGCCCTTCCCATGATCCGTTACCGGACCCGGGACATCACCACGGCCCACTATGGAACCTGTGCCTGCGGACGGACCCACGTGCGGATTGAGCGGGTCAGCGGCCGCAGCGACGACATGCTGATCATCCGGGGTGTCAACGTATTCCCCAGCCAGATTGAAAGTGTTCTGCTGGAAATCGGTCAGGTGGAACCCCATTACCTGATCATCGTGGACCGCTCCGGCAACATGGACACCATGGAAGTTCAGGTGGAGGTGTCCCAGGAGATGTTCACAGACGATGTGAAGGGTCTGGAGACCCTGGGCAGGACCATCCGGCATGCCATCGAGTCCACCCTGGGCATCTCAGTGAGCGTCCGGCTGGTGGAGCCCAAGACCATTGCCCGCAGTGAAGGAAAAGCCAAACGGGTCATCGACAGACGGGTCTACTGATCCGGGGGAGGGTAAAAAGATGAAAATTGTACAGATCTCTGTTTTCATTGAGAACAAACCAGGCCGGCTGCTGGAGGTGGTGGACACTCTGGCGGTGAACCAGGTGAACATCCGGGCCATGTCCATTGCAGACACCTCGGATTTCGGGATTCTCCGTCTCATCGTGGATCAGCCGGAGCTGGCCTACGAGAAACTGAAGGCCAAGGGTCTTACCGCCAGCATCACCAATGTGCTCAGTGTCCGGATGCCGGACACACCGGGCGGACTGGCCGGTGTTCTGAGGGTCCTGAACGGAACCGGCATCAACGTGGAATACATGTACGCCTTTGTCAGCAAGTCAACCGATGACGCCCTGGTGGTGTTCAAGGTGGAAAATATTGAAGAGGCTACAGAAAAACTGAAAGGAACCGGCGTGGACGTTCTCACCAGGGAAGAAGTCCTGCGGCTGTAGAAAGGAAGGATTATATGACGAAACAGGTTAAATTCCGGGCCAGAGAGGCCCTGAAGGGCATCCGGCCCTATACTCCGGGAAAGCCCATTGAGGAAGTGAAACGGGAACTGGGCATCGAGGATGTAATCAAGATGGCCTCCAACGAAAACCCCCTGGGTCCGGCCCCCAAAGCGGTGAAGGCCATGGAGGAGGCGGTCCGCCAGGTGCACTTCTATCCGGACGGGAACTGTTTTTCCCTGAAGCAGGCCATTGCTGCCCACCGGGGTGTGGAGGCCGGACAGATCATCGTGGGAAACGGCTCCGATGAGATCATCAAGCTGCTGGCGGAGACCTTTATCAATGAGGGGGACAACGCGGTCATGGCCGACCCCAGTTTTTCCGAGTATGAGTTTGCGGTGACCCTGATGGGGGGGATCCTGAAAAAGGTGCCCCTGGCAGAGGGCTTCCGTCACGATCTGCCGGCCATGCTGGAAGCCATCGATGAAAACACCCGGCTGATCTTTGTCTGCAACCCCAACAATCCCACCGGAACCATTGTGGGACGCCGTGAGGTGGAGGAGTTCATGGAAAAGGTTCCGGACCACGTGGTGGTGGTTTTTGATGAGGCCTACCAGGAATATGTGGAGAGCCCGGACTATCTCTCGGGACTTGACTATGTGAAGGCCGGACGGGACAACGTG
>JAXGWN010000350.1:0-2177 GCA_040773285.1 Bacillota bacterium | reverse complement strand
CAGACATTGTGGAGGCCGGAAAGAAACCCTTTATGATCGGAGGGGAACATCTGGTGAGCCTGCCGGCTGTCCGGGAAGTCCACCGCCGGTATCCGGATCTGTGCCTCATTCACCTGGACGCCCACTGCGATCTGCGGCGTGACTATCTGGGAGAACCCCTGTCCCATTCCACAGTGATCCGCAGGATCTGGGATTTTCTGGGGGACGGCCGGATCTTTCAGCATGGCATCCGTTCCGGAACCCGGGAGGAATTTGCCTGGGCGGAGGATGGCCATACCACCATGGAGCGGTATCTGGCCGCTGCGGTACCCCGGAGCAGGGAGGCCATCGGGAACCGGCCGGTGTATCTGACAGTGGATCTCGACGTGCTGGATCCTTCTGTGTTTCCCGGGACCGGAACCCCGGAGCCCGGTGGCATTTCCTTCAGGGAACTGCTGGACGCCCTTCTGAGCCTTCGGGGGATGAACATCGTGGGAGCGGACGTGGTGGAACTTTCGCCTCCCTACGACCCCACAGGGGCCTCCACAGCGGTGGCCTGCAAAGTGATGCGGGAGATTCTTCTCCTGATGGCTTAGGGACTGAATTTCCGCTGAACCGGGTGGGGATGCGAAATATCGTATACGGATTTCCTCGTTATGGTTTATAATGGGGAAAAACGGACGGCAGTCGGATTTCCGGAGGATTGTGTATGAGATACAACCTGATATACAAGAAGGGGAAAAAGGAGATCCGCAGGATCGTTTCCGACGCGCGGCCGGAACTGCCGGAGATTGGCGAGGTTCTGGAACTGGATGGGGAACGCTACCAGGTCCGGGACGTGAAGTACATCATCTTTTCGAAGAATAAGAATCAGGAGGACACCACAGACGTGATCGTGCTGTGCGGGGAGGAAAAATCCCCGGAGGAATCATCCTGAAAAAATGCAGGCGGACCATATGGTCCGCCTGAAATTTTTTTATTCGTCGAAGGCTTCGGAAACTTTCCATACCTTCCACACGTTGCCCACCAGGTCGGGACCCGGTTTCAGGGTCTGCTTGCCGGGCTTCCAGCCGGAAGGTGTGGCCTCGGTGCCTTTGCTCTCCCGGACCAGCTGGAATGCTTTCAGCTGACGGAGGGTTTCACTGACGTTTCTGCCCACCGGAGGGGTCAGAACCTCGAATCCCTGAATGACGCCGTCGGGATCGATCAGGAAGCGGCCGCGGGTTTCCACTCCGCCATCCTCATCATAGATGCCATACATCCGGCCGATGGATCCATCCTGGTCGCTCAGCATGGGGAAGGGTACATCCTTACCGATCATCTTGGAGAGTTCGTGTTCGTTCCACATCTTGTGGACAAACACACTGTCCACGCTGATGGACAGAACCTGGGCACCCAATGCTTTAAATTCATCGTTTTTTTCAGCAACTGCTGAAACTTCGGTAGCTCAGACGAAGGTGAAGTCACCGGGATAGAAGCAGAGAACGGTCCATTTGCCTTTGAATTCGTCCAGACTGATGTTCATGAATTTGCCTTCGTGGAAGGCTGGGGCTGTAAACTCGGGGGCAGGTTTTCCCACTTTTACCATAGACTGACTGACCTCCTTGACGGGCTCGGCAGAGGATGCCTCTGCGGCAGACACTGTGGCAGGTTTCTTAATCGGCGGACGCTGACAGCCGACTTTGAATTCTTCGGGCATGGACTTTCCTCCTTTCCTGGTACACGATAGAACGGCTTTATGGAAGCCGGACTTCTATAAGATATTATACAGGACAATCATTTCAATTGTGAAGGTAGTTTACAAAAGAAAGCGGAATTTTGAACATATCTCAATTTCCTTCCGGAGTTTTTTTCTGCTCTTCAGCCGGATTTTTGAAAAACTCTATACAAAAGCGTAACCTCGGTTACGGATATTTCCTGTTCAATCCTTATAATGGGTGAGGAAGGCAAAAAGCCGGGACTAAATACAGAAAACGGAGGGATACTATTTATGAGCATGTTTTGCTATCAGTGCCAGGAGGCAGCCGGCGGAAAAGGCTGCACATCCATCGGTGTATGCGGAAAGAACGTCTTTGTGGCCAACTATCAGGATCTTCTGATCCACACCCTGAAGGGAATCGCCGCCTACAACCTGCGGGCACGGGATCTGAACATCAATAAGGAAAGCACAGACCGCTTCGTGATGGAAAGTCTGTTTG
>JAXGWN010000349.1:0-2198 GCA_040773285.1 Bacillota bacterium | reverse complement strand
CGGCCGTTCTAACCCTGACTCATTCATTAACTATTCTCTGTTCGCTTCTGCTGCCTGGCCGGCCAGACGCAGGCGGCTCCGGGAGGGGCCATCCGGGGTAAGGCCCTGGGCGGCCAGTTTTTCCAGCAGGAAGGGTTCCTTGCCGGAAAGATCCATGGCCATGGCTCCGGTGGGACAGACGTAGACGCAGTTGGTGCAGTGGATGCAGCGGTCCGGTTCCGAGGTGGCCGGAAGGCCTTCCCGGATCACCAGATAATTGACCGGGCAGTGCCGGACACAGCGCATGCAGCGGTTGCAGATGGTGGGATCGAAGGTGAGTGGCTTGTAACTGCGGGCCACCACCTCCCGCTCGTCGGGAGGAGTTCCGTGGGCCGCCTTTTCTTCTGCCAGCTGGGAGGTTATGGACTCTTTCTGCCCTTCCCGGACTGATTCAGTAAGGCTTGCAGCGGCCTGCCGGGATAGAGGCTCCAGTTCTTCTCCAGGGAGTCCCTGACTGAAGGGCTGTTCAAAGTGCCGGCTGATGCAGTGGAGGCAGTCGGCCTCCAGGGCTCCCAGAACCTTGCGGCCTCCGGCCTCCAGTATTTCTGCGGCATCGGCGGCGGCCACCCCGGGATTTACCTTGCCGAAGGCAGAGAAAACAAAGGCGTTTTCCCCCCAGCGGTTTCCGTCGGGGGCCGGGAGGGCGGCCAGAAGTCCGGTGAGGTTATAGTGCATGCGGTCGATGTATACCGGGCCCCCGGTGATCAGGAGGTCATGAGGGCGGATTTTTTCCAGAAACCGGGGATAGTCGGGGATGGGAAACAGGGCCGGGTCCTTGGCCATATTGAGTCTCTGCACCTGCCAGCCCTGGTCCAGCAAGGCCCTTTCCAGGGACCGGGCCACCAGATCACCGGTTCCGGAGGCGCTGAAATATACGATGGCTGCTTTCATGGGATTCCTCCTTGGGTTTGTCAGAATCATTGTAACATATGTCCGGAAGGTCCTGCGGGTTTTTGTCCCGGAGGTGTCAATTTTGTGGTATATTGAAAAAAAACTTCCGGGACCTGTCCCGGAGCCGGAGGAAATATGAAAAAGGATGCACCGCTTTATAAATGGCTTCTTCTGGCGGCGGGTCTTCTGGCGGTGGGCTTTCTGGCCCAGGTGGCAGTGGACTATTACCGATATCAGAGCAGCCTGAACTCTGCCCCTTTCCGGGTTTTTGTGCTGGCAAGGGCTCTGGAATATCTGCTCCCGGGGCTTCTTTGCCTGCTGGCCGGGCTGTTTCTCAGGAAAAGAGCAGCGCTGACTGCTGCGGAAGGCGTCGCGGAATCCGGCTACGGCCGGCAGAAAGGATGATACGATGGATATTCTTACACAGGCCAGGAACCTGCTGGATGAGAAACAGCTGACTCTGGTGCTGGCCCGGGAGGAAGGAATCATTGCCCTGTCCCGGGAGCGGGGGGTACGCCCCATGAACCGGCTTCTGGATGGCCCCGTACGTCTTACGGGTGCCGTGGTGGCTGACCGGGTGGTGGGTAAGGCCGTGGCTCTTATGTTTCTGCTGGCGGGGATCCGGGAGGTGTATGCCGGACAGATCAGCACTCCGGCCAGAAATGTACTGGAGGCCGGGGACGTCCGGGTGGTATTTGGTGAGGAGGTTCCTTACGTACTGAACCGGGACGGCTCGGGGCAGTGTCCCCTGGAAGCGTCCGTGCTGGCCTGTGAGGACCCGGCGGAAGGGCTTTCCATTATCCGGGAGACCCTGGAGAAACTTCAGAAGAAACCGGACGGTGGAAAATGAACCGGCCCTTTTCCCCCCGGGACCTGATCACCGCAGCAGCGGTGCTGGCGGCGGCCCTGCTGGTACCCCAGCTGTTTCACAGCGTACAGAATGCCGGAAGCATCTTTCTTCCCATGCACATCCCGGTGCTGGTGGGAGGCTTTTTCCTGAGTCCGCCGGCAGCTCTGGTGGTGGGAATCCTGGCCCCGCTTCTCAGCGGTGCGGTCACCGGAATGCCGGCCTATCCCTTCGCCTGGCTTATGGCCGCTGAACTGGGAACCTATGGGCTCATGACTTCCCTGCTGTCCCGGCGGCCGGAGATGAATACCCTGGCCGGGGCCATGGTGGCCGGCCGTCTGGTCCGGTTTGTCCTGTCCATTGGATTCTATCCCCTGGTGATGGGAATACCCTTTTCCGCCACCCTGGTGGCGGGGGCGCT
>JAXGWN010000348.1:0-2203 GCA_040773285.1 Bacillota bacterium | reverse complement strand
GCCCAGGACGATTACCTGATCACCACCTTTGTGGAATACCTGGACGCCGACCGGTTTCTGTACCATATGCAGGCCGGTCCATTTGCCCGTTACATTAAACAGAAATACAACCGGACCCGGATCGATGGGATCATTCTCACCGACGACCATGCCTACAGACTGTTCATGGAGAACCTGCACCAGGATTATCCCCGGACACCGGTTTTCTTTGTGGACGTGGAGGAGATGAAGCCCGGGGATCATCCCCCGGAGCTTTTTTCCGGCAACCGCCAGAATCTCCACGTATCCGAACTGCTTTCCCTGATCACCGATCTGCAGCCGGATCTGGAGACCCTCTATGTGTACACCCTCCGGGGCATACAGCCCTTTGAGGAGTCCATCGTCCACACCATCCTGAACAGTGCCGCTCTGAGAAAACATGACGTCCGGGTGGATTTGCGGGAGGGGCTGACCCTCGGGGAAATAACCCGGGAGGTTTCCGGTCTCACCCCCCGGCAGGCCGTCATGGTGCCTCTGGGTTCCACTGACGAGGAGGGTACCTTCTTTGATTATGATATTACCCTGTCTGCGGTGGCCGAGGTCAGCGGGGCTCCGGTCTATAATTACAACAATTCCATGCTGGGGCACGGGATTGTTGGCGGCCCCATGACCTGTGCGGAAACGGAAGGAAAGAGGGCCGGACAGGCTATTTTACAATATTTCCGGTCTGAAACACTTCCGGAAATCGGCTGGACGGACCGGGTTATGGCCTTCGATCTGAAATATGTCCGCCGCCATCAGCTTCGCTCTTCAGTCATTCCTGCCTCGGCTCTCCTGATGGATTCCGGAGCCACCTGGCTGAGCCTGCGGCCTTGGGTGGCCTATCTGGTGACCGGGCTTCTGGTGCTGGCCGCCCTGCTGGTAATCTTTCTTACCCGCCGGAACCGGAGGAAAAGCCGGGAGCTGGCCCGGCTCAGTTACCGGGCCGGGCAGGACAGCCTGACCCGTCTCCACAACCGGCTGACCCTGGAGACCGATCTTCTGGCCCTGGGGAAACTGATGGAATTCGGGGACGTCCGCTCCCTGACCCTGGTTTTTATAGACCTGGATAACTTCAAGGATATAAACGACAATTACGGCCACGATGCAGGAGACGCCGTTTTGCGGGATTTTGCCGATCATCTGAAGAAAACCCATCTGCCGGGACTGGAGAAAGCCTACCGGTTTGCCGGGGACGAGTTCATCCTCCTGATGAAAGACCAGGATGAACTGGATCTGGAGATCCTGGTGAGCAACCTGCAGGATCTGTTCCTCTCTCCGATCACCCTGCCGGAGGGAACCCCGGTGACCATATCCGGATCCGTGGGAATCGCCGGTATGCCGGGCGACACCCGGGACATAAGCCAGCTGATCAGTCTGGCGGACCAGGCCATGTACCATGGCAAAAAGACCGGAAAGAACCGGATCGTCTTCTACCCGGAAATCCATCAGGGGCAGGAGAAATAGGAACTGCCTGCAAAGGGAGATTTCCTGCCAGAGACACTGCTGAAAAACCCCGGCCACCTGCTCAGCAGGTGGCCGGGGTTTCCATGTTTTCCGGAACTGTCCGCTAAAGGACCGATTCTTTCTTGCAGGCCTTCTTGAAACGGTACATTCGTTCATCCGCCTCTTTAAGGTGAGTATTGAAATCCGGGGGTTCTCCTCCCGGAAAGATGCTGTAGCCATACGAGAGGGCCGGCAGAGGGTTTCCCATCACACTACTTTCCAGCAGAATTTTTGCCAGATTCTTCAGTTGGCTTTCAATTTTTTCCTGCACCAATTCCTTCCCGATCACAACAAATTCATCGCCACCATAGCGGAAGCAGGTATATCCCTTTTTAAACGTCTCTCTGATGACGGCGGCTACGGATTCAAGAACCGCATCTCCATAATCGTGTCCGAATGTATCATTAATGCTTTTGAAATCATTGATATCCATAATGATAACGGAAAATGGCTTCAGTCCCGCAACCTGAGTTGAGACCCGGTCAAAGTTTGCCCGGTTATATAAACCCGTCAGCGTGTCAAAGCTGCTGTCAAACTCGGAGAGCAGGAAATAATACAGAAACAGGGACATCGTCACACAGTGCCACGAGGAGTAGGCCAACGGAAATACCAGCTGGATGCTTGTGCCGATGACCGTAAACATAAAAAGGCCAATGGCTTTCCACAGAATCGGATAGTT
>JAXGWN010000347.1:0-2208 GCA_040773285.1 Bacillota bacterium | reverse complement strand
TTCAGGAACTCTTCATCTTCCTTTCCGGAAGGATCATCCAGTCCCCAGTCCTCCACATACCGGCCCGGCACATAGGGGCAGACCACGTTGCAGCCCATCTTGATCACGATGTCCACCGGAGGAAGTGCATCCAGCAGCTTGGGGCTCTGATCCTTTTCCATGTCGATCCCGTACCGCTCTTTCATGAGCCTTACGGCGTCCGGATTGATCCGGTCCCGCTCTTCAGTCCCGGCGGAAAAACTTTCAAACACATCCCCGGCCAGGTGACGGCCCAAGGCTTCGGCCATCTGGCTGCGGCAGGAATTATGGACACAGACAAACGCAACTTTGGGTTTCATATCAGCGGCCCCCTTCCCCGGCCTCTGCTGCCGGAAACCAGTGTCTTGTATTGTTGGCGATTTTCACCAGCACCAGCATGACAGGTACCTCCACCAGCACTCCCACAATCGTGGCCAGCGCCACCGGGGAGGTGGCCCCAAACAGGGAAATGGCCACCGCCACCGCCAGTTCAAAGAAGTTGCTGGCCCCGATCATCCCTGCCGGTGCAGCCACATCATGGGTCAGTTTCAGCGCCCTTCCTCCCAGATAGGCGATGAAGAAGATAAAGAACGTCTGGATGGTCAGTGGTACAGCAATCAGCAGAATGTGCAGGGGATTCGACAGGATCACATCCCCCTGGAAGGAGAAAATGATCACCAGGGTCAGCAGCAGGCCTGTAATGGTGATGTTACTGAACTTCGGCAGAAACCGTTTGAAAAAGTATTCTTCCCCACGGGTGCGGATCACATGGATCCGGGTCAGGGCACCGGCGGTCAGAGGGATCACCACAAACAGAACCACCGACAGGATCAGGGTCTCCCAGGGGACCCCCACACCGCTTACTCCCAGCAGGAAGGCCACAATAGGGGTAAAGGCCACCAGGATGATCAGGTCGTTGGTGGCCACCTGGATCACCGTATAGGCAGGATTTCCTTTGGTCAGGTGACTCCAGACAAAGACCATGGCCGTACAGGGGGCAGCACCCAAAAGAACCGCTCCGGACAGATAGTCCCGGGCCAGATCCGCGGGGATCAGTCCCTTGAAAATCACATAGAAAAACAAAGCGGCAATGCCGAACATGGTAAAGGGCTTGATAAGCCAGTTGACCACCCAGGTCAGATACAGACCTTTGGGATTTTTACCGATGTTCCGCACACTTTTAAAATCCACTTTCATCATCATGGGATAGATCATGATCCAGATCAGGATAGCGATGGGGATGGATACATTGGCATACTCAAACTGCCCCAGAAAATCCGGTATGGCAGGCAGAAACCGTCCTATGGCCACTCCCGCCACCATACAAAGCACCACCCACACGGTCAGATACTTCTCGAAAAAACTGATCCCCTCAAGTTTTGATTTCGTCATCTTCTTCTCCCTTTCTCCTTTAACTTACTCCCGGGCACACCGGGTATTCTGATCCAGCGAACCGGATGCTTCCTTCTCTTTACTGAAATTTTCCTGAGCATCCATCTGCTCCTGCAGATAACGGAGAAGCAGCCCATGACAACTGGAAAAATCATCACTCACCCGGTAATAGGCCCACTGGGCTTCTCTTCGGACTTCAATCACTTTGCTCTGACGGAGGCGGTTCAAATGTCTCGATACATTGGACTGGCTCATCCCCAGCACTTCCTCCAGTTCGCAGACGCACATCTCCCGGCTCATCAGAAGATTCAGAATCCTCAGCCTGCTTTCATCCGCCAGGGCTTTCAGAATTTCCACATCCATGGCATTCCCTCCATATCGATATATGTCTATATCTGATTTCACTCATATAATAGCAGGACGTTCCCCGGTTGTAAAGAAGAAAGAAAAAAGCCGGCCACCGGCCGGCTGCGGGTCAGGACCAGACCCATCTTCTCTTCCCCTGGGGACTTTCATTTTTCTTTATCAGCCGGTACAGATAAAAGCCGTACAGCGCCACCAGGTACAGGTAGTCCAGGACCGGACCCAGTGTAAAAAACATGGCCGGCATGTACAGCACACTGAAGCGCCCCAGAATATAGAGAAATACCACGTACCGGACCATCCCGAATACCAGGGCGTATCCCAGGATCAGGGCCACGGTTCCCAGTCGCAGCAGCATGGTGCCCGGTTCCGGGAACAGGGTCAGAAATCCGGACAGAAGAAGGAAAAAAAGAAGCACCCCCAACTGCTGCCGCA
>JAXGWN010000346.1:0-2223 GCA_040773285.1 Bacillota bacterium | reverse complement strand
GGCTGGGGCGGGCGGCCGCTTTTCTACAAACTCTAACGGGGCAGATCCACTTCGAATTCGGGTCCCTGGTAGTCTGTGTTCACTCTGATCTCTCCGGATTCAATCTTCCGGGCCAGTTCTTCAATTGTTTCCACAACATCCGCCGGGACAAATTTGGGATTCAGGGTAAGACGGACGGCGTCCGGATTCTCAAGACCGATCTTCTCGATCACCCCTGGCTTCCAGGTACCCTCATACAGATCCCTGGCTGCCTCAAATCCGGCAATGCTGACGTTGGCCACGGCTGAACCGATGTACACATCGGGATCCAGAGGGATCCAGTCCACCACATTGCCAATGTGGAATGTTCCAGCCTCCTTCATGGCATCGGTGGCTCCCTGACGTCCGGCATTGAGCATGGTGAAGATAATATCTGCACCGGCTTCGATTTCAGCTTCCGCCACCAGACGGGAAATTTCGTTATCGTCCTGGTATCCGCAGAAGTTGGTCAGGAAGGTGGCGTCCGGATTGGTATACTTCAGTCCATCCGCAAAGGCTCCCCGGCCCTTGAGGCCAGGAACCACCCGGATGCCCGAGATGTGGCCCACAACATTGGTTTCCGTGAGGAGGCCTGCGGCGGCTCCTGCCAGCCAGGTGGACTCCTCCTGCAGTACCTCATAACTGGAGAGATTGTCACCGGTAACGTTGCCTTGTACCACAACAAAGCGGATCTCCGGGAATTCGGCAGCCACCAGCTGGGTTGCCGGAGAACACTGTCCCCCATGGGCAATAATCAGGTCCGGCTTGCCGGCGGCCAGCTGTCTCAGGGCCCCGGCCAGTTCCTCCAGAACCGGCTGCTTGCCATCAATATAGGTGGTGATGGCCCCCAGTTCCTTTTCTATCTTCAGAAGTCCGTTGTATCCGGCCTGCATGAATCCGCCGTCATTGATGTTTCCGGGAATCAGCATGGCAACCTTCAGGGTGTTGGCAGCCACCATATGCCGGATGGTGGCAAAATCAGCCACTCCATACGCATACAGTGTCTTCGACTCCGCCTGGTACCGGCGGACAGCACTCTCCGTGGCACTGTCATAGGTTCCGGAAGCTTCCCCACTGAGAAGTTCTGCACGGATCAGCAGTTCCTGCAGGGCACGGACATCGGCTCCGGTCATGCCGGCCGAGAGTCTGCGGGATCCCAGGGTCCCGGCGGCCAGCCCGGGATTGTTCTTCATGTACCGGATGGTGGCAAAATCGGCCACCCCATAGGGATACAGAACCCGGGAGGCTCCCTGGTAGGCCATCACCGCCTGACGGGTAGAAGCTCCATAACTTCCGTCCGGAGTTCCGGTGAAAAAGCCCCGTTCCTTCAACAGGGTCTGCAGTTGGGTGACATCGGTTCCGGTCATTCCCTCTGACAGTTTCCGGCTCCCCAGTTCCCCGGCGGGAACTGTAGCCGCCACCACAGCGGATCCAAGTCCCAGGGTCAGGACAAGGACCATGGCAATCAGGGTCAGTACTCGACGATTCATTAAGCGTTTCCTCCTTCTCACTTTCTTCTTCCGGGTTTCCATCCTGGAAATCCGGAAGGCTACAGTGTGCTTCTGAAAATCCGGTTCTTCCTGATTCTTGTTGTGTCGGGCCTGCTGTTACCCTGAGAATACTCCCTGGGAAAAAATAAGCCCATGAACTTTTTCCGGATTCACCCCCCAAAAAATCCGGATCCTTAAGGAATTACTTCCTTCGGATCCGGAGATACCCGGCGGGGGAAGCCCCCATATGCTTTTTGAACACCCTGGAGAAGTATTCCGGAGAGCAGTAGTGGAGCCGCTGAGCGGCCTCCCCCACTGTGCATTCCCCGGTTTCCAGCAGCACCGCCGCCCGGTCCATCCGGACCCGGGTAATATACTCACTGAGGGTCATCCCCGTTTCCTGATGAAACAGATCCCCCAGATAGTTGCGGCTTATATACAGTTCTCCAGCGAGTCCCCCGACGGTCAGGGGTTCTTCCACTCCGGACAGAACCCGCCGGCAGACCTCTCCAACAGCAGGATGCAGATCTCCGGAAAACAGGTGCCTTCCGTACAGTTCCCTGAGCTCCGAAAGGATCTCCCCGGCCCGGTAAAGCAGCATCTCCATACCCCCGGAGGAACTGAGGCCTCCGGCGGAAAAGGCGTCCGGACTTCCATAGTTCCGGATCCAGGGGGCCTGTCTCATCAGCTCATCGTGCACCTGATCAAGAGCCCT
>JAXGWN010000345.1:0-2224 GCA_040773285.1 Bacillota bacterium | reverse complement strand
GGCTTTTGCTTTTGCCGGCAGGAAAATACCGGCGGATCACTAATTAATACATATATAGCATAGGGACAATTGCCGGCCCGGCCGGAGACAGGACGTGAGACCATGGAAACAGTCAGGCTGACAGCGGATCATCCGGATTTCTATCTGTTCAACCAGGGGACCCTCCGGGAAGCGTGGAGGACCTTTGGCTCCTTTCACTACGGGGAGGGGGATCCGTTCACCCGGTTTACCCTGTGGGCTCCTGCCGCCCGGCAGGTATCTGTGACAGGGAGCTTCAACGGATGGGATGGAGGCCGTCACCGGATGGAATCCCTGGGGGATACCGGGGTGTGGACCCTGGACGTGGCAGAGGCCGGGCCCGGAGATCTTTACAAGTATGAGGTTCTGGGGGCGGACGGAAGAACCGTACTGAAGGCGGATCCCTTTGCCCGGCAGGGACAGCTCCGCCCTGAAACCGCCTCGGTGATCCAGGGCTGCGGAACATACAGCTGGGGAGACCGGATGTGGATGGAACGGAAAGACAAAGACCCCTTCGGTGCGCCCATGAATATTTATGAGATGCATCCGGGATCCTGGCGACGGAGTCCTGACGGGGGGTTCCCCAGCTGGAGACAGCTGGCGGAGAGTCTGCCGGAATACCTTGTGGAGATGGGTTACACCCATGTGGAACTGATGCCGGTGATGGAGCATCCTCTGGACGGATCCTGGGGTTACCAGATTACCGGATTTTATGGGGTGACCAGCCGGTATGGTCCCCCTGATGACTTCCGTTTTCTGGTGGACCGGCTGCATCAGGCGGGGATCGGAGTGATCCTGGACTGGGTCCCTGGCCACTTCTGCCGGGACAGCCATGGGCTGGCCCGGTTTGACGGGACCAGTCTCTACGAATATGGGGACCCCCTGAGGGCGGACCGGCCCCAGTGGGGTACCCTGGCCTTTGATCTGGGGAAAAATCAGGTACGCAGTTTCCTGATTTCCAATGCCCTGTACTGGCTGGAGGAGTTCCATGCCGATGGCCTCCGGGTGGATGCAGTGGCCAGCATGCTGTATCTGGATTTCGGAAAGGAGCCCGGCCAGTGGAGACCCAACCGATACGGGGGCAGAGAGGATCTGGAGGCGGTGGAGTTCCTGCGGGAACTGAACCGGCAGGTTTTTTCCCGGCATCCCGGTGCCCTGATGATGGCTGAGGAATCCACCGCCTGGCCCCTGGTCACCGCTCCGGTCCATCTGGGGGGTCTGGGGTTTAACTATAAGTGGAATATGGGCTGGATGAACGATGTGCTCCGGTACACAGGGATGGACCCCATATACCGACGCTGGCATCATGAACTGCTGACCTTTTCCTTTTTCTATGCCTTTTCGGAAAATTTCGTGCTGCCCCTGTCCCATGATGAGGTGGTCCATGGAAAGAAATCCCTGCTGGACCGGATGCCTGGGGATTACTGGCAGAAGTTTGCGGGACTCCGGCTGCTGGCCGGCTACCTGATGACCCACCCCGGGAAGAAACTGCTGTTCATGGGAGGAGAACTGGGACAGTTCTCTGAATGGGATGAAAACCGCAGCCTGGACTGGATGCTGCTTAAGTATCCGGCCCACAGCAGTCTCCATGACTATTCCCGGAGGCTGAATCATTTTTATCTGGAACACCCCCAGTTGTGGGAGGCAGATCACCTTGAAGAGGGTTTTTCCTGGGTGGATCCCCACAATCCCCGGGAGAGTGTGATCGCTTTTCTCAGAACGGACCGCCGGGGAAACACACTTCTGGCGGTGCTGAATTTTACCCCCCGGGTCCATGAGGACTACCGGGTGGGCGTTCCGGAAGCCGGAACCTGGCGGGAGGTCCTGAACAGTGACCACCAGGATTTCGGGGGATCCGGGGTCATCAATGAGGGGGATCTGGTGGCGGAGCCCCAGCCCTGGCACAACCGGACTTACAGCATACGGATGCGGGTTCCGCCCCTTGGGATGGTGCTTCTGGAACCCGGAAGAGGAGACGGTGAATCATGAGAAGAAAAAAAGAGGTTATCGCCATGCTGCTGGCCGGAGGGGAAGGAACCCGCCTGGCACCGTATACCTCCCGGCTGGCCAAACCGGCGGTCCCCTTTGGGGGGAAATACCGGATCATTGATTTTTCCCTCAGCAACTGCATCAATTCGGGGATCACCACTGTGGGGGTGCTGACCCAGTACCGGCCACTGGTGCTGAACCGGCATCTGGGAACCGG
>JAXGWN010000344.1:0-2241 GCA_040773285.1 Bacillota bacterium | reverse complement strand
TGGACCGGGTGAATATTTCCCTGGATACTCTGGATCCGGAGCGTTTCCGGGAGATCACCCGTCTGGGGGATCTCAGTCTGGTGCTGGAGGGCATCGACCGGGCTCTGGAGATGGGGCTTACCCCCGTCAAGGTGAATGCCGTGGCCATCCGGGGATTCAATGACGGGGAAATCGGAGATTTCCTGAAACTGGCGGTGGAAAAATCCCTGGAGGTACGGTTCATCGAGCTGATGCCGGTGGGACAGGGGGACTCTGTGGGAGAGGAGCACATTCCCGTGGAAGAGATTCTGGCGGAGGCCCAGAAACACTACGAACTGGTACCGGAGGAAAAGGGCCGGGGGCCGGCCCGGGTGTACCGGGTGCAGGGCACCGGGGCCAGGCTTGGCCTGATCGGGGCCCTGACCAGCCATTTTTGTGATTCCTGCAACCGGATGCGGCTGACCGCCGATGGGAAGCTGCGGCCCTGCCTGTACTCCTCCAAAGAATATGATCTCCGTTCCGTGCTGAGGGGCGGCGGGGATGACCGGGCGGTACTGGATCTGTACAGCCTGGCCATCGGGAAGAAGCCGGAGAAGCACAATATGCAGAGCGGGGCCTGGGAAGAGGAGGACCGCTATATGTCCCAGATCGGAGGATAACATGAAACTGAGTCATCTGGATGAATCGGGAAACGCCTACATGGTCAATGTGGGGGGAAAGGAGGCCACCGAAAGGGTGGCCGTGGCCTCGGGACGGATCTATATGAACGGGGAGATCCTTACCCGTCTTGAGGAGGGAACCATCCCCAAGGGGGATGTGCTGGCAGTGGGGAGAATTGCCGGGATCATGGCAGCCAAGGAAACCAGCCGGCTGATTCCCATGTGCCATCCTCTGTATATAAATGGGGCTTCCGTGGAGCTGGAGATCCTCCGGGAGGCAGGCTGCGTGGAGGCCACCGCCACGGTGGAGACCAGCGGCCGCACCGGAGTGGAGATGGAGGCACTGACCGCCGTTTCGGTGGCCCTGCTGGCCATCTACGATATGTGCAAGGCGCTGGATAAGTCCATGGTAATGGGGGACATCCGGCTGTTGAAAAAAACCGGCGGCAAGTCGGGAACCTATGAACGCAGGGAGGAATAGTCATGGCGGAAATCGTGGCCATTAACATCAGTGAGGAAAAAGGGGTGCAGAAGCATGAAGTACCTTCTGCCGAACTGAGGAGAAACCATGGTATCGTGGGGGATGCCCACGCCGGGGACTGGCACCGGCAGGTGAGCCTGCTGGCGGATGAATCCATTGAGAAGATGAGGAAGATGGGGCTTGACCTGGATCCCGGGGCCTTCGCAGAAAACATTGTGACCCGGGGAATCATCCTGTTTGAACTGCCGGTGGGAACCCGACTGAAACTGGGAGATACTGCCCTGGGGGAAGTGACCCAGATCGGGAAGAAATGCCATACTGGTTGTGCCATTGCCCAGACCGCGGGGAAGTGCATTATGCCTACGGAGGGGATCTTCGTGAAGATTCTGGAGGATGGACAGATCCTGCCCGGGGACACCATTGAGGTGTTGCCATGATCCGGATCGGAATTCTTACGGCTTCCGACAAGGGCTCCCGGGGGGAACGGGAGGACCTGTCCTCCGGAGTGATCCGGGAGGCGGTGGCGGACATCGGTGAAGTGGTGGCCTACCGGATGGTAGCCGATGACCGGGAGGAACTGAAGAAGGCCATGCTGGACATGATGGATACGGATCAGGTGGAACTGCTGCTGACCACCGGAGGAACCGGGTTTTCCCCCCGGGACATAACTCCGGAGGCCACTCTGGACGTAATTGAGCGTCAGGTTCCGGGGATTCCGGAGGCCATGCGGGCAGCCAGCCTGAAGATTACCAACCGCGCCATGCTGACCCGTTCGGTGGCGGGAATCCGGGGAGGAACCCTGATCATAAATATGCCGGGAAGTCCCAAGGCCTGCCGGGAGTGCCTGGAGGTGATCCTGCCGGTTCTTCCCCATGGACTGGATATTCTGCTGGGAAAAGACGGAGAGTGTGCCCGTTAGGGCCACTTTTTTTGCGGGAGAAGGTCAGAAAAAATCAAAAAATACTGAAAAAATTCTGTAAAGCGTTTTCGAAAATGTCCTGAAAAATCTTTAACATCAGCACCGGAAACCACCGGCGATTTTTAATAAAAGATCTCCTGGGAATAGATGACTTCCTCGAATGGAGGGAGCACCTTCTCTTGGTAATGGTGCTGGGCTTTTAC
>JAXGWN010000343.1:0-2245 GCA_040773285.1 Bacillota bacterium | reverse complement strand
CAGGGAATCCCCCTGTTCGGCGTGGCGGATCTGGGACCGGTACGGGACTACGTTGCAGAGACGTACGGAGACGAACTGCTGCATCTGCCCAGGGCCATCTCTCTGGGACTACCCTATCCGGCGGGAGTGGTGAATCAGTTGGCAGATGCTCCCAGTCATACATACCTGTATTATTACAAAGTTCTCAACACCAGACTGGATGATCTGGCACTTCTGATGGCCAACAGGCTGCAGGAGGCAGGATTTGAGGCTTTTCCCATCCCGGCGTCCCAGAGGGTAACCGAAGACCGGCTGGCCGGAATCTTTTCCCACCGGCTGGCTGCAGCACTGTCCGGCCTGGGGTGGATAGGCAGAAACTCATCCCTGATCAGTCCGGAGTACGGCCCCAGATTGAGGCTGGTCACGGTTCTTACCGACTGTCCGCTGTCTGTGGACCATCCGGTGGAAAGCCTTTGCGGGATTTGCAGAGCATGCGTGGAAGCATGCCCCTCCGGAGCCATAACCGGAGAGGAGTTCCGTCCGGAGGACCCCCTGGAAAAGCGGTTTCTGGGACATCTTTGCGACGAACATCTCAGCAGGGTGCGCAGCACCTTTGGAAAACGGATCTGCGGAAAATGTCTGGCGGCATGTCCGTGGGGAGAAAGGAAGAAACGACAGAATGAGCAAGAAAAAAATTGACAGCGAAAATCTGGAGTACACAAAAAAAAGTTCCTGGGAGGGAATGGATCCCGGACAGGTGGTGACGGATACCGCCGGATACCTGGAGTTCATCAGCCGGGTAAAAACGGAGCGGGAGTGTGTGGACTGGTTTGCCGGGGTGGCTCAGGAAAAGGGATTTAAGCCCTACTATGGGGCGGCATTGAAACCTGGGGACCGGTTTTATGTGACCAACCGGGGCAAGGCCATCCGGCTGGGAATCCGGGGAACCCGCCCTCACACGGATGGATTCCGGCTGGTGGGAGCCCATGTGGACGCCCCCCGGCTGGATCTTAAGGCCCAGCCCCTGTATGAGGATGAGGGACTTGGTCTTCTGAAAACCCATTACTATGGCGGAATCAAAAAGTATCAGTGGACTGCAATTCCCCTGGCGCTCCATGGAACCGTAGTACTGGGGGATGGGACAGCCCGGGAGGTGGTCCTGGGAGAAGACCCGGGGGAGCCGGTGTTTACCATTACGGATCTTCTGCCCCATCTGGCCCGGGAGCAGATGAAAAAGCCCATGTCTGATGCCCTGGAAGGTGAGGATCTCAACCTGCTGGCGGGAGCCGTGCCTCTCGAAGATGAGGAGGATAAGAAGGTGAAGCGCCGGCTTCTGGGCATTCTGAACCGGAAGTTCGGCCTGAAGGAAGAGGATTTCATCAGTGCGGAACTGGAGGCTGTTCCTGCCGGTCCTGCCCGGGATGTGGGACTGGACAGACGGTTTATTGGCGGGTACGGTCAGGACGACCGGGTTTGTGCATACGGAGCGGCAGATGCTCTGATGGGTCTTGAAGAACCGGATTACACGGCCTTTGCCTATCTGACCGATAAAGAGGAAATTGGCTCCAGCGGGGATACCGGAGCCCAGTCCAGATTCCTGGATTACGTGGTGGGACTGATGGCCCAGGCGGAAGGGCTGGGATCCGGGGACACCGGCCGTATATTCAGAAACTCAAAAGCACTCTCGGCGGATGTTACTGCCGGGCAGGATCCCAGTTACAAGAACCTGTTCGACCCCCTGAATGCCCCCTCCATGGGTAAAGGACTGGTGATCACCAAGTATACCGGATCCAGAGGTAAATATGATGCCAATGACGCCAGTGCCGAGTATACCGGCTGGATCCGGCGGGTGTTCAATCAGGCTGGGGTAGTATGGCAGACCGGAGAGCTGGGCAAAGTGGACCAGGGTGGCGGGGGTACCATTGCCATGTATCTGTCCCGTCTGGGGATGGAGACCATCGACTGCGGCCCTCCCCTCCTCAGCATGCACTCTCCCTTTGAGATTGCGGACCGGGCGGACATTCTTATGATGATCCGGGGATACCGGGCCTTTCTGGAAAGCGGGGTGAAGTGATGGAGGTCAGACTTACCCAAATGGCCAGTGCAGCCGGATGAGCGGCAAAGGTGGGTCCGGGGACCCTTTCAGAAATTCTGTCCAGACTACCGGTGATTGAGGATCCCGATCTTCTGATCAGCGGGACCACAATGGATGACGCCGGTGTGTACCGGCTCAGCAGCGAGCTGGCCATGGTACAGACCGTGGACT
>JAXGWN010000342.1:0-2264 GCA_040773285.1 Bacillota bacterium | reverse complement strand
CCCAGGCCCCGGGCGGACAGAAGCATCTGTCGGCCGGCCGCCCCGAACCGCCGGATCAGAAGTTCCCCGTCCGCTTCCGCCAGTTCCCCTATGGTACGGATATTCAGGGCGGCCAGTTTCTCCACGCTTTTCTCCCCCACCCCATGCAGTTTCCCCACCGGCAGGGGAAAAAGCTTCCCGGGAACCTCCAGGGGCCACAGGGTGGAAATGCCCATGGGCTTTTTAAACTCCGAGGCCATCTTGGCAGCAATCCTGGTGTTTCCGATGCCTACGGAACAGGGAAGGCCCGTCCGGGTCAGCACCGCCTCCTGAATCTTCCGGGCCGCCTCTTCCGGGGGCCCGAACAGTTTTTCCGTACCGGTCATATCCAGAAAGGCCTCATCGATGGACACCGGCTCCACCAGAGGGCTGAAATCCTCCAGTACCCGGCGCACCCTCCGGGAATACTCCCGGTACATCCGGTGATCCGGCTGTACCACCACCGCCTCCGGCAAAAGGTCCAGAGCCTCCTTCAGGGTCATGGCTGTCCGGATGGGGGCCCGCTCCAGGCACTCATAACTTTTGGCCAGAACCACCCCCGTCCGGGCCTCCCGGTCCCCGGCCACCAGAACCGGCAGACCTTTCAGTTCCGGGTTCTGTGCCTGGTGAACCGAAGCAAAGAAGGCATTCATGTCCACCAGAAAGATCACTTTCTGAGCCACAGCATCATCCCTTCCTTCCCGTGAGGGGCTCCATCCACTGTTCCAGCCTGTCCGCGAATTCCTTCCGAGTGACTCCGCGGTGCAGAGTATGTCCCCCCTCCGGCCAGAGAATCAGGGTCCCCCTAGAGCGCCGGGTAAAGGCTGCGGCCGCCTCCGGATCCGTAATGGGATCCTTCTCCCCATGGATGCTCAGCAGGGGAATCCCCTCCAGAACCGATTCCTGAAGCAGGCTTCCCATTTTTTCCAGCATAAGATACAGGCCCCCGCTGATCCGGTCATGGGTCAGGGGGTCTTTGGTTTCCGGGCGGACCGGAAGACTGCGGCCATTTTCTGCCCGGTAAATATCGAAGGCAAACGTGTGGGCTGGCATCAGCCGGCCCGCCAGATTAAGGATCAGCCGCCGCAGGGGGTCCGGCTGCCATTTCCGGCGGATCAGGGCTCCTGACAGGATAATGCCCCTCACCGGAGGGTGCTGGCAGATCCCGTAGGACGCCACCAGTGTCCCTCCCATGGAGTGCCCCAGCAGAAAGAACGGCTCCGGCAGATGCCGGGCCGCCGCCAGCCGGAATGCCTCCAGGTCGTCCAGCAGCCGTTCCGGATCCCCGGCATGGCCCCGGGGTCCTCCGGACAGACCGAACCCCCGGAGATCCATGGCACAGGTACTGTATCCGCGGGCTGCCATCTCCCGGCCCAGAGCCACATATTTGGCACCATATTCCCCCAGCCCGTGGACAATCAGGAGGCTCCCCCGGGCCGGCCCCGGGGCCTCCCAGCAACGGGCCGCCAGCCGGGTCCCATCCCCGGACGTGAACATAAGATCCATCAGATCACCAGCTTTACCAGTTCCCGGACTGCGTCCAGAACATAATCCACCTCTTCCATGGTGGTGAACGCTCCGGTACTGAGCCTCATACAGCCCTCCGGCAGGGTTCCCAGGGTTTCATGGCCAAGAGGCGAGCAATGCAGTCCCGTGCGGCCCATCACCCCAAATTCTGAGTCCAGCACCTGACACAGTTCCCCGTTGTCCACTCCCCGGATATTGAAGGCAATGGTCCCGGTCTGCAGCCTCATGTCCCGGGGCCCATAAATTTCCAGCTGCGGCAGAGCCATGAGACCCTCCAGCAACCGGCCGGCCACCTCCATCTCCCGCTGCCGTTCCAGTCCCGGAGGCCGGCCCTGCAGCCAGCGGACTCCGGCCTCCAGACCGGCCAGACCGACCGTATTAAGGGTGCCGCACTCCAGCATATCCGGCAGAAAATCCGGTTGCTCCGGCCGGTGGGACAGACTCCCGGTTCCCCCTTCAATCAGGGTTTCCATCCGGCTAAGTGCCCGGGGGCCCACCACCATCCCACCGGTACCGGTGGGGCCCAGAAGATGCTTATGCCCGGTAAAGGCCAATACGTCAAGGCTGTCCCCGTTCAGGCTGACCGGCAGCACTCCTGCGGTCTGGGCAGTATCGGCCACCACCAGGATATCCCGGGCCCGGGCCATTTCCGCCACGTCCCTCCGGGGGAAAATACTTCCACAGCCATGGGAGGCGTGGCTCACCACCAGAAGTCGGGT
>JAXGWN010000341.1:0-2272 GCA_040773285.1 Bacillota bacterium | reverse complement strand
CGGGCATTTCCTGGCTGCCAATGGCAGCCACTTTGCCGGTTTTGGTCATGGTGGCGGCCACTACACCGGCCAGGTAGGTGGCCTGTTCAAATTCAAAGTAGATGGGACTGACGTTATCCATAATGGTGGTTCCGCCGCTGGTGATGTAAACGGTTTCCGGGAAATCCGGAGCCACCCGCTTGGCGGCGTCCTGGTAGTCGTAACTGTGTCCAAATACGATATCAAAGCCGCGGGCACCGTAGTCCCGGAATCCGTCCACCACGTCGGAGGGGGATTTGGCTTCCATGTAACTTACTTCAGCCCCGTACATCTCTTCAATGGCCATAAGGCCCTGGTAGGCAGCGCTGCTCCAGCCCCCGTCATTGATGGATCCCGGCAGGACCAGTCCGATTTTCAGGGGTTCTTCGGAAGGCGCCGCCGGCGTTTCCCCGGAAGCCGGTTCGTCTCCCGGTTCCGGGGCCGGAGCGGCGCTGCCGGAACATCCGGCCAGGGACAGGGCAAACAGGGACAGGATCAACAGAGAAATAAGAATTTTTTTCATGTTTTCCTCCACAGGGTTTCAACACATTTACAGTACGAGTCTTCTGGATATTTCCCAGACCTTAAGCATCACCTGCTCCTTACCGATGGGCAGATCCCCTCCTTTCGTCTTTATGATTCTTCCGGAAACCAGGACCTCTTCAATGTTGTCCTTTCCGGAGGCATATATCAGTGAACTGACCGGATCGCCGGCCGGTGTGGTGCCGGTGGTCCGGGGGTTGAACAGAAAGAGATCCGCTGAAAAGCCCTCCTTCAGGGAGCCGGTACGCTCCGAAAGCCCCAGGCTGCGGGCCCCCAAGCGGGTGGCCATCTCCAACAATGCAGGAGCGGATCCCTGCCGGGGATCCCGGGCGGCCACTTTCTGCAGAAGGCTACCCATCTTCAGGACCTCCAGCATGTTCTGGGTATCGTTGCTGGCGGCTCCGTCGGTGCCCAGGGACACCGGTACGCCCCGGGAAAGAAGATCCCCCACCGGGGCCGCTCCGGATCCCAGCAGCATGTTGCTGACCGGATTGTAGGACAGGCCTGCCCCCCGGGCTGCCAAAGTGTCCATGTCCTCCCGGTCCAGCCAGACGCCGTGCACTCCCAGAAAGCCGGGTCCCAGAAGCCCCCGGGAGTCCAGATAGGGAACCACGTTGGCTCCCAGTCTTTCCTGGCTGTCCCGGTTGTCGTGCAGTGTCTCATTGATGTGCATAGTGACCAGCCGGTCCGTACCCCGGACGAATTCCTCCAGCTGCCGGATTCCGCTGTCCTCCATGGCCCAGAGGGCTGTGGGGGCCAGGGGAATCCGGGCGTCCGGGTAGTTCCTCTCCAGATCCTCCACCACCTTAAGAACCGCTCCGGTTTCCTCCCAGGTCTTTTTCTCCGTGGTGAAGTCCACCCGTTTTTCTGACCAGCCCCGGGCCACCAGGGGCATAAGGCCCAGGTCCCGGTAAGCCCGGATCACCTGGCCCATGGATTCGGGGTGTCCGTTGGCGTACATATAATCGAGGGCGGTGGTGACACCGGACTCGATCATATCCATGAGTCCCAGAAGGGCTGCCCAGTAAAAGTCCTCCGGCTCCATCCGGTGAATGAAGGGCCGGACCGCCGCATTGAGCCAGTCCCCCAGGACCAGGTCCTTCCCCAGTCCCTTCAGCAGCACCTGGAACAGATGGGTATGGGTATTGACGAGGCCGGGGAACACGAACCGGCCGGTGGCATCCAGTTCCCCATGGTCCGGCCGTCCGGCCAGTCCCATTCCCTCTTCCCGGATGATGCCTCCGGTGATCCGGAGATCCCCCCGGCGTACCTGTCCGGCCTCCACCAGGGTTCCTCCCCGGATGATCCAGTTGTTTCCGGTCATATATTTCCTCCACTTTTCATGCAGTTAATACAGCACCCGCAAGTTATCTTGCATACCATTTCTCCCAATCTGCAATTTTTCCTGCAAAAACTTTATTAAATTTAAACTTTTCCTTCATTTTTCTCCATAAGCCGGCTTCCCTTTGCATCCGTCCCCATGCCAGACCTGGAAACAGGCTCCGGATTGCCCGTTCACTTCACATAACAAAAATAGTCAGAACATTATTCTAGATATGAAACTCAAATCAGCATGCCATAATTCAGCATCTAGTAATTGCAACGTAACACATTTGGTGTTATATTATAATCATATATGTTATATTTAGGGGGTGATCGAATTGCTTATTACAGCAGAGTCTTACCTGAAAGAAAATATTGATGAATCAAT
>JAXGWN010000340.1:0-2275 GCA_040773285.1 Bacillota bacterium | reverse complement strand
GGTCCGGCCGCAGCCAGTTCCGGCACCCGGCTGACCACTTCTGTGTTTCCGGTCAGGTCAATGGTAGCCAGGGCATACAGATGGTCCGCCCCCCGGTTGGAGGTGGCATGTCCCAGGGCCATTCCCTTGAGAACCCGGCCATCCTGACGGGGGATTTCCACATTCTTACAGTGCAGTGCGAAATCCTCCGCTCCGCCTCCCAGCACAGCGGCGGCATGCTTCACACCATCGGCCAGCAGCTGACCGGTTTTTCCCTGCCTACGGGAGATATCCTCTATGAGTCCCTTAATGGTATCCGGGTCTCCCCACTGCAGGTTGTATATATCGTCTTCCAGAAGCCCCTTTTCCTTCGCCTCCATGGCAAAAGCAATCAGTACGCCCACGGAAATGGTATCAATACCCAGTTCGTTGCACAGTTTATTGCAGTAAATCAGCAGCTCCGGGTCGTCATTCCACACATTGGGTCCCAGGGCATTGGCCGTCTCATACTCGGGGCCTTCCTGTACCGGGGTGGCATATGGCCCCTCCTTCACCTGAGTAAACCGGGCACACTTGATGGAGCAGGCATAGCATCCCTGATTCCGCACTGTATATCTGGCAATGGCCTCCGCATTAATTTTATTCCCCATGGGGAACTGGCCGTATTTGTGGTTGCGGGTGGGATTGTCTCCGCTGCGGTTCTTGTAGTTCAGCAGAATAACGGTTCCCCACTTGGTATAGTCCTGGGCGCCAGGATGGTACCGGACCATGGGTGTCACCCGCTTGATCACCTTCATGAATGCCGGGGAGGCAGGCGTCTTTCCGGCGTCCTTCACCACCACAGCCTTCAGGTTTTTGGAGCCCATCACGGCTCCCATACCGGTTCTTCCGGCAGCCCGGCCCAGGTCGTTGATCACCGAGGCACACAGCACCAGAATGTCCCCGGCCGGTCCGATGGAGGCCACCCGGCTTCCGGGATACTCCTCCAGCAGGGCGGTTTCCGTTTCTCCGGTTTCTTTCCCCCAATAGTCCGAGGCATCGTGAAAACCGATCTGGCCTCCGTCCACCACAAGATACACCGGCTTCTCCGATTTTCCGGTGAATATCAGCATATCGTACCCTGCATGACGCATCCAGGGTCCAAAGAAACCGGAACTGTTGGCATAACCGTAGGCTCCGGTGGCCGGTGATTTGGATGTCACGGTGAATCTGGCGGCAGAGGGCCAGGGAGTACCGGTCAGGGGTCCGGTTGAGAAAATCAGCAGATTTTCCGGATCAAAGGCTCCCACCTCCGGTCCCACATGATCGTATAGAACTTTGGCCGCGATCCCCCGGCTTCCCACATAGTCCTTCAGCAGCTGCCGGTCTGTGTCCTCCACCAGGACTGTCTGATCTGTAAGATTAATCCACGCAGTTTTGCTCATATTTCCTCCTTCGAATTAACCGCCGCCCATCTGGCTCAGAAGGTCCACCCGGTCCTCCGGAGACAGCGGCACAGTTTCCCATGTATTTCTGCCTGCAAAGCATCCATTTACCGCCATACCGGCGATTCTGCTCATGTCCTCTTCTTGAAGCTGCGGATGGGCCGACACCAGATGATTCCAGAGATCCTCCAGAGTGGCCGGTTCCTCCAACTGGACGCTATCATACATCCTGCCCAGCATCATCTGGAAGAAGCCCAGCAGTCGCAAATGTATCACCATGCCCGGTCCTCCCGTTTCGCTCAGAATAGTATATCAGCACGGATCCGGAACCTCAAGGGCAGGTTCCGGATCCGTTTGAGTCCTCAGAATGGTTCAGGATCATACGGCCACAGTTCTGGCAGCGGACGCCGGTCTCGTACTTCCGGACCCGGTCAATCACCTCGGTTTCCAGAAGAACGTTGCAGCTGCCACAGAAGCGGCCCTTTTTCAGCAGGCTGAACAAAGCAGTCCCGTATTGCTTCTGTTCCTGTTCGAAGAAATCCAGTTCCTCCGGGGTAAGGGTCAGGCAGAACACGCCAATCTGTTCATCCAGAAGTTTCAGTTTTTCCATCAGGCGGTTCCGTTCCTGGATGTATTCCTCCACCTTGGTTTCATAGTCCTTCATCTTTTCCAGCAACTGATCCCGGCGGTCCTGCAGCTCATCCCGGCGCTGACTGGCCTGGGAGTTTTCCTCCTCCACCTGCTGCCGGATTTCCAGATAATTGTGTTCCAGAGACTCTGCCCGGTTCTGTATCACAGTCAGTTCCCTGGGGGTATGATCCCCCGAGTACATTTCCCGGTTCATGCATTCCAGTTCCTCCAGGGAGCGGTCT
>JAXGWN010000339.1:0-2290 GCA_040773285.1 Bacillota bacterium | reverse complement strand
CGCCATTCAGAGAAAGATTCATCCGGCGGACAGGACCCTGCAGAACATCGACAGCATGCGCAGCCAGCTGCAGCGGCTGGGGCTGGCCTATGACTGGGACCGGGAGGTGGCCACCTGCCTGCCGGATTACTACCGGGAAACACAGCGGATTTTTCTGGAGTTCTACAAACGGGATCTGGTATACAAGAAAAAGGCAGCTGTAAACTGGTGCCCCGACTGCGCCACGGTTCTTGCCAATGAGCAGGTGGTGGACGGCCAATGCGAACGCTGCAGTTCCCAGGTGGAAAAAAAGGATCTGGCTCAGTGGTTCTTCCGGATTACGGAGTATGCGGACCGGCTGCTCAGCGATCTGGACAGTCTGCCCGGCTGGCCGGAAAAAGTAAAAATTATGCAGCGCAACTGGATCGGCCGCAGTGAGGGGGCCCAGGTGGTCTTCCGTACGGAGGCGGGAATGGAACTTCCCGTTTTCACCACCAGACCGGATACCCTGTATGGGGTTACCTACATGGTCATGGCACCGGAGCATCCCCAGGCACTGGAACTGGCCACCCCGGAACACAGGGATGAGGTTTCTGAATTTATCCGCCGGGTTTCCCTGCAGAGTGCTGTGGACCGGGTGGCGGCGGACACCGAGAAACTGGGCGTGTTTACCGGAACGTATGCCATCAATCCTCTGAATGGGGACCGGGTGCCGGTTTATCTGGCAAATTATGTCCTGATGGACTATGGTACCGGAATCGTTATGGCGGTGCCGGCCCACGACCAGCGGGACTTCGAGTTTGCCAGAAAATACGGCCTGGATGTCCGGGTGGTGATCCAGCCGGAAGGGCAGGATCTGGATGGGGCCACCATGACCGAGAGTTTTCCGGCGGAGGGCCGAATGGTCAATTCCGGAAAATTTGACGGTATGGAATCTGGCCAGGCCCTGGAGGCCATTATCGGATATCTGGAGGAGAGCGGACTGGGGACTTCTATGGTCAATTTCCGTCTGCGGGACTGGCTGATTTCCAGACAGCGCTACTGGGGGTGCCCCATTCCGGTGGTTTACTGCGACTCCTGTGGAACCGTGCCGGTGCCTGAGGATCAGTTGCCGGTCACACTGCCGACGGATGTGGAATTCAATCCCGGTGGGGATTCCCCTCTGGCCACCAGCCCCAGTTTCCTGAAGACCACCTGCCCCACCTGCGGCGGGGAGGCCAGACGGGAGATTGATACCATGGACACCTTTGTGGACTCTTCCTGGTACTTTCTCCGCTACTGTGATCCCCACAACGGGGAGCGGCCCTGGGATCCGGAGAAGGCCCGTCACTGGATGAACGTGGACCAGTATATCGGCGGGGTGGAGCATGCCATCCTGCACCTGATGTACGCCAGGTTCTTCAATAAGGTGTTCTACGATATGGGCTGGACCAGCACTCCGGAGCCATTCCAGAACCTGCTGACCCAGGGGATGGTTCTGAAGGACGGAACCAAGATGTCCAAGTCCAAAGGAAACGTGGTGAGCCCCGAGGAAATCATTGAAAAGTACGGAGCTGACACTGCCCGGCTGTTCATTCTGTTTGCCGCCCCGCCGGAGAGGGATCTGGAGTGGAGCGACAAAGGAGTGGAAGGCTGTTACCGCTTCCTGAACCGGGTATGGCGTCTGGCCTATATGTTAAGTGGAAAACTGTCCGCTGAAGCTTGCGATGCCGCAGTTTCAGGAGAGGACAAACAACTGAGGGCGGTTCTGCACGGGACCATCCGGAAAGTAACCTCCGATGCCGGGGGACGTTTCAATTTCAATACCGCGGTCAGTTCCCTGATGGAGCTGGTAAATGCCATGTACCACTATACGGATCAGGTTCCGGAGGAGAATTGGAACCAGGGCCTTCTGAAGTTCAGCCTGGAAAAACTGGTGATCATGCTGGCCCCCTTTACTCCCCACATAACGGAGGAAATCTGGCACCAGATGGGCAACACCAAAACGGTGCACCGGCAGTCCTGGCCTTCCTTCGATGAGGAGGCCACCCGCCTGGATGAGGTGGAGATTGCAGTCCAGATCAACGGAAAAGTCAGGGACAAACTGACGGTTTCCCGGGGAATGGAGGATGAGGATCTCAAAGAGATGGTTCTTTCCCGGGAGATTGTGGCCAGAAATCTTGAAGGGAAAAGCATCGTCAAGTTTATTGTGGTGAAGGACAAACTGGCCAACATTGTAGCGAAATAGGAAGAACCGGAAGCCAAAGTGCTTCCGGTTCTTTTTATGGAAAAACCGGGTGAAGACAACAGTAAATATATGTTAAAACATGGG
>JAXGWN010000338.1:0-2304 GCA_040773285.1 Bacillota bacterium | reverse complement strand
CCATCCCGGACAAGCAGGGGACCGCTCTGGATCAGCCAGGAAGCCTCCTTCCAGGAATCATCGGTACGGACCGTAAAGGAAACCGGATCCCCCGGCATCACATTCTGCAGCTGGGCTGCCAGCCGGGCCCCATGGGCGGAAATCACAAAACCATCCCGGGGAATCACCGCATTGCATTCCTCCCCGTAACGGATCACTTCTGCCACCACCCCGGTCACCTCTTTCCCCAGAGGAAGGGTACTGGTGGCATCGGAGGCCTGGGTCACCACAATCTCGGTTACCGATTTGCTGGCCGATTGGCCCACTGTCTCCATCCGGTGGGCCGGAGTGAAGATTACCGCCTGATCGGCGATCCGGCCGGAATTCATGCCACTTACTGAAATGGAGTTTCCTCCATGCATAAAGGTGGCCTCCAGGGTGTAACTGTCAATCCGGGCCTTTCCGGAGGCATCCACCCCGATTCCATACCGGTAATAATTGTAACCGTCCTCCGTGGGGGACAGTCGTCCCATATGGCTCAGCCGGCCTCCGGCAATTACGAGGGTGGCCGGTATGCCGGTTCCATCCGTTTCATTGAACGCCCCATTGATGGCTCCCAGCACAAAATTTCCTTCCTTGCTCACAGCCGCTGCCTGTCGGGTGGGGGTGCTCAGTTTATGGATGGGCTCTGTAACCCCCAGTTCCAGCCGCACCCCCGGATCTGTAAGGTCCAGGTTCAGGATATTGACTGCGTTACGGATCCCCCCGATTTCCTCACGGCGGTTCTCATACAGGATTCCCGGGGCCAGTTCCATGCTGGAGGCAGCCAGTGTCCCGGCACTGGCCGGGGCGGGAACTGCATACAGGGAACCGGCCGCCACCAGGGTGGCCAGGACACCGTTCAGGCAACGCTTCATTATCAGAAATTCTTTTCTCATAGTCTCCTCCGTCCGTTTCATCTGTCAGGCATGCTGTCTTCACTGACGGCTTCCGTCAGTCCTTTGTTCCTTCTTTTCACGACTTCTCCGGTGTATCAGGGATCCGGCCCAGAGCGATGCAAAAGCAGCGTCCAGGGTAATAAGAAGATACAGGCCGCTCCACAGCAGAGCACCGCTTCCTTCGCTGATCATCAGCACCACCAGCATGGCCACAGCAGGAAGGCTCAGGAGAAGCCCGTTTTTCAGGATGCTCCGGGGATCCCACAGCCCCAGAAACAATCCGGTCAGGCCGTAGGTCAGGTAAATGATCAGAATGGACAGCAGCCGGTCCTGCCAGGTGAATATATCGCTGAATGCCAGGTTCAGCACCACAAAGAATCCCAGAACAAGCCCTGCTGTCAGGGCAATCAGCCGTTTAATCATCTTCTTCCTCCTATTCCGGATAGATCATCTTTCTGGTAACACCACCATCCAGCACAAAATTGGCCCCATTTATAAAATCGCTGTCCTTGTGGGTAAGGTTCAGGCATACCCGGGCCACGTCGGAAGGCTTCCCTACCCGTCCGGAGGGGTGAAATCCATGATCCTCCGGTCTCAGCAGACCGTAGTCTCCGGTTTCAATCCATCCGGGACTGATGGCATTTACGGTAATTCCTGTCCCGGCCAGACTCACAGCCAGTGCGTGGGTCAGGGAAAGGAGTCCTCCCTTGGAGGAACCATAAGCTTCAGAGCCCGGTTCGCTCATGGTGGCCCGGGTTGAGGCAATATTGATTATTCTTCCATAGCCGCCCCGGTGCACAGAGGCGAACAGCCGGGCCATCCAGAAAGGGGCCCTGAGATTCACCGCCAACACCTCGTCCCATAATGGAAGATCCATTTCCTTCAGGGAACGGAACCGGCTGATTCCTGCATTATTGATCAGGATATCCACCTTCCCGTATTCCCGGAGAACCCTGGCGAACAGCTGACCCATCTGGTCCTCCTCCCGGAGATCCGCAGGTTCAAAAACTGCTTTCCAGCCTTTTTCCGTCCACTTTTTCTCCAGTCGGCTACCCTCCCGGCGGTTCACGTCTGCCAGAACCACCACAGCCTCCCGCTTCAGGTATGCTTTGGCCACCTCCCGGCCTATACCGCCGGCAGCGCCGGTGACCACCACCACTTTATCGCTGTACCTCATCTGTCTCCCTCCGTTTCCCTTTAATTATATCACGGGCACGTAAAGGCGCACCCCGGTTCCTTCAGAAGAGTTGGTGTCAAGTAAATGTAGGCAACCGTCCTCTTTGCCGGAGCCTGCAGTTTGTTTGTTGGTTCTTCAACTCGGGATTCTTGTTCTTTCGGTATCTTATATGCGTCATTTTCAATCTAAGTTCTAGGATTCCTTTGAAAT
>JAXGWN010000337.1:0-2308 GCA_040773285.1 Bacillota bacterium | reverse complement strand
GGATCCCTGAAGAGGCGCTGCAGTTTCCTCTCCACCGGGGGATTTCCCTTCTGGACCTCGGCTCCACAGGTAAGAATAGAGTCCTCGTCGTGCTCCCGGGAGGAGCCGGTGGCTCCCCCGCAGCCGTCCCGTCCGGTGGGGCCACCCACCAGGATCACCACATCACCGGGGCTGGGCGCCTGCCGGACCACCTGGTCCCTGGGTACGGCCCCCACTACGGCCCCCACCTCCATCCGCTTGGCCACAAAGCCCGGATGGTAAAATTCCTCCACGCACCCGGTGGCCAGACCGATCTGGTTTCCATAGGAGGAATAGCCGTGGGCCGCCTCTGTGGTGATCCGCCGCTGGGGAAGTTTTCCCGGCAGGGTCTCTGACACCGGCATCCGGGGATCCCCGCTGCCGGTGACCCGCATGGCCTGATACACATAAGCCCGGCCGGACAGAGGGTCCCGGATGGCGCCCCCCAGGCAGGTGGCGGCCCCCCCGAAGGGTTCAATCTCCGTGGGGTGATTGTGGGTCTCATTTTTAAACATGACCAGCCAGTCTTCCTGGCGTCCATCCACCTCCGCCGGCACCACAATGGAGCAGGCATTGATCTCATCGGAGACGTCCAGATCCGGCAGTTTTCCCTGCCTCTTCAGTTCCTTCATTCCGATTACCGCCAGATCCATCAGGCAGACAGGACGGTCCTCAGCCTTTTCGCCATACAGCCCACTGCGCAGTTTCAGATACTCCTCAAAAACCGGAGCGGCCAGACGGCCCTCCCTGTCATCGGAAAAGTCCACCTTTTCAAGCACCGTGTGGAAGGTGGTGTGCCGGCAGTGGTCCGACCAGTAGGTGTCGATCACCCGGATCTCCGTAATGGTGGGCACCCGGCCCAGACTGAGGAAATAGTTCTGGCAGAATACCAGATCCTCCTGCCCCATGGCCAGTCCCCGCTGCCGGAGGAATTCCTCCAGCTGCTGCGGGTCAAGATCGTTGAAGCCTTCCAGCACCTCCACATCCGCCGGAACCCCCGCCGGTGTGCCCAGCTGCCGGGGCTTATCCAGGGAGGCCGGCCGGGAGTCCACGGGATTAAGAAGATAGTCAAGCACCCGGCCGGCCTCCTCCTGATCCGCTCCTTCCAGCACATAGATCCTGGCAGTCTCCACCACCGGGGCCTCCTGCTGGGTGATCAGCTGGATGCACTGGGCCGCCGAATCCGCCCTCTGGTCGTACTGTCCGGGCAGATAACAGATCCCCACCACCTGGTCACCCGGCTGCGCCGGAAGATCCTCATAATACACAACGTCCTGGTTGGGCTCGCTGAGTACCAGCCGGGCCGCCTGCTCCAGCTGTTCTCCGGTGAGCCCCTCCATATCGTAGCGGTTCAGGATCCTGAGACCCGTCAGATTCTCCAGATCCAGATTTTCCTTCAGTTCCTTCAGAAGACGAAGCGCCTGCCCGTCAAACCCCTGTTTTTTTTCCACGTACACCCGATCGATTCCCATTTTTTCCCTCCACAATTCTCCCGGTACATTCTGCTGATTCATTAAGCCCGTTTATGATACCGTATCCGGCTTTCCAAGGAAATCGGACAACTGCCAGGAAACGGTCACCAGGATCCCTCCGGTATTGGTGTCCGAGGCCCGGGCCACCCGTGGATCCAGAAGAACCCGGCCGGCCTCCTCCGGGGTCAGCCAGACCAGCAGATGGCCGGTTCCCGTTTCCGGCTCCTCTGTCAGGATCCGTCCGGCCTTCTGCATTTCCCCAAGCCAGCTTTCCAGCACCAGACTCTCCCTCATAATGAGACCGGCCTGGGGCACTCCCACATACCGGTAGTGCCAGGCCTCCTCCATGATACCGGTGATGTCCTCGGTGTTTTCCGGATACCGCAGTATAAACCCGTATTTCCAGCTGTTGTCCCGCAGCCAGCGGCCTTCCGCCGTAGTGAGGAAACTCTGTTCCAGATACTGCCCCCGGGCTGTCAGTACAGGACTGGTGAAGTCCACCGCCCGTCCGCTCTGGTGCTCACTGGTTCCCGGAACCGCCACGATGCGGCCCGCCTCCCGGGTGGCCGTCTCCCGGTCATACCCGAAGCGGTTCATGTAATCGGTCACCTTCCGGGCAAAAAGATCCTTCTGGTAGGCATAGGGCCGGTAGGTGCTGACCACCTGGATGTCCAGATCACTGTCCTTAAGCATCCGGTCCAGGGCAGCGGCCGCCTCCCGGTCAAAGAGCATATCGCTTTTGTGGTAGCGGTGACCGGAATAGGTCCGGTTCAGATTCACCAGATCCTCTCCTCCGGCTCCCTCCCCAATGGGGTAAT
>JAXGWN010000336.1:0-2321 GCA_040773285.1 Bacillota bacterium | reverse complement strand
GTGCTGGTCCCGTGGGCATTGATGTAATCCACGTCTTCCGGGGACAGTCCCCCGTCGGCCAGAGCCAGTTCCATAGCCCGTATGGCGCCGGTCCCTTCTGTTTCCGGTGCGGTAATGTGATAGGCGTCACAGGTGGCACCATATCCGCAGACCTCCGCCAGAATCCTGGCACCCCGGGCCCGGGCATGCTCCAGGGATTCCAGCACCAGGACACCCGCACCTTCTCCCATCACAAATCCGGAACGGTTCCGGTCAAAGGGAATGGATGCCCGGTGAGGCTCCGTCCCCTGACTCAGAGCACTCATGGAATAAAACCCTGCCACTGACAGTCTGCAGATGCTGGCCTCGGTTCCTCCGGTCATCATCACATCGGCCTCTCCGCTGCGGATCTTCCGGAAGGCTTCCCCCACTGCATTGGTGGAAGCGGCACAGGCGGTCACCACCGTCATGTTGGGTCCTTTCAGATTGAGATCGATCGCCACGTTCCCACCGGCCATATTGCCGATCACCATGGGCACAAAAAATGGGGATACCCGTCCGTAACCCTTTTCCAGCATTTTTTCATGTTCGTCGGTCAGGGACAGAATTCCACCGATGCCGTTTCCCAGAATAATTCCGGTGCGCTCCGGTACAAACTGTTCTGCCAGCCCGGCATCCCTGAAGGCCTCCCGGGCGGCAGTCATAGCCAGCTGACTCATCCTGTCCATCCGCTTCACCGCTTTTTTGTCCAGGGTATCCTCCGGACGGTAATCCTGGATTTCCGCGGCATACTTCACCGGAAAATCCTCCGTGGAAAAGGATTGGATTTCCCGGATCCCCAGGCGGCCCTCCATAAGGCCCTCCCAGTACTGGTCCGTATTCAGTCCGATGGGTGTCACGGCCCCAAGGCCGGTCACCACAACTCTTCGGTTTTCAACAGTCATTTCTGCACCTCCTAAAGGGACAGTCCCCCGTCCAGCACCAGGGTCTGTCCGGTCATATAACCGGCATCCTCCGAGGCAAGAAAAGCCACCAGCCGGGCAACTTCCTGTGCCGTTCCCAACCGCTTCAGAGGAATTCTGTTCAGGATCTCCTGGCGGACCTCTTCGTCCAGCGCCCGGGTCATATCCGTATCAATAAAGCCCGGGGCAATGGCGTTGGCGGTCACCGAGCGGCCGGCCAGTTCCAGGGCCAGAGAACGGGTGAACCCGAACACCGCCGCCTTGGAGGCACTATAGGCTGCCTGCCCCACGTTTCCGGTAAGTCCCACCACTGAGGAAATATTGATGATCCTTCCCCAGCGGTTTTTAGTCATCTGCCGGGCCACCGCCCGGGAGCAGTAAAACGTCCCGTACATGTTCACTTCCATGGTCCGGGCGAAGTCCTCATCGCTGGTCCGCACCAGCAGGTTGTCCCGGCTGATGCCTGCATTGTTCACCAGGATATCCACGGACCCCATCTCCTCCTGCACCCGTCGGACAGCCTCTGCGGCCTCTTCCGGACGGGACACATCCCCCTGAACCATCAGGGCGGGAACTCCCATTTCTGTAAGTTCCCCCACGAGAGTTTCCGCTTCCCGACTGCTGCTGTTGTAGTTTATGGCCACCTGGTGGCCGGCCTGGCCCAGGGCCAGGGCTACTTCCCGGCCAATGCCCCGGGCTCCCCCCGTAATCAGTGCGGTTCTTTTCATAATGCACTCCCCTTCTCCAGGGACTCCACCGTGTCCAGGCTGACCATTTCCACACCGTCCAGAGTCTTTTTCACAAAGGACTTCAGAGTGGCGCCCGGTCCCGGTTCAACAAAACGGGTCACGCCCATTTCCCCCAGTTTTCTGAGGCTGTCCTCAAAAAGCACAGGACTCATCACCTGCCGTGTAAGAAGTTCCCGGATCATTTCCGGATCATCCTCCGCTTCGGCACTGACATTGAAGATCACAGGAATTCTCGGTTTCCGGATTGTCACGCCGGACAGAACCTCTCCCAGCCGCCTGGCCGCCGGTTCCAGCATCTCCGTATGAAACGGCGCACTGAGCGGAAGATCCACACAGCCCTTTGCCCCCGCCTCCAGTGCTTTTTGCCGGAACACCTCCAAAGCCTCAAGCCGCCCGGAAACCACAATCTGTCCCGGACAGTTGTAATTGGCAATCCACACATCCATTCCCAGGCCATCAAGAATCTCCCGGATTTTTTCCCGGGAAAGTTTCAGAACGGCGGTCATCCCCCCTACACCGGGAGGAACCGCCTCCTGCATAAACCGGCCCCTTTGGCTGACCACCTGCAGGGCATCGGCAAAATCCAATGAATCTGCATACACCAGGGCGGAATACTCCCCCAGACTCAGTC
>JAXGWN010000335.1:0-2326 GCA_040773285.1 Bacillota bacterium | reverse complement strand
ACCTCTCCCCACAAATTCATCTCCGCCATTATACCACTTCCCCCGGTCCCATGGTACGCAAAGAGCCGGCTGTGCACAGCGGTTATCCGCGGCGCACAGCCGGCTCTTTGAGTAGAAAGGAGACGAAAAGGCGGGAATTTCCGGACAACTCCGGAAGGTCTCACCTGTACGGTCTGGAAGCCCCGGAACCTGGTCTGAGCAGAGGAGGAAAAGTCCAGGCCCGGCCGGCATCCACCGATTGGCAAATCTGGAAGTCCTCCAGACTCGAAGATATTATTTCTCCATTCTCCTGAAAAACCCTTCTTTTCCGGTCAAATTCCTGCAAAAACCCCGGAATCCGGCCCTATGCCGGTTTCCGGGGTTTCCGGGGAAATAAGGATCATCAGATGGGGGGCTGCGGCGCATCCTCCAGGGACACAAACACCGTACGGGAATGCATATACTTATGGACCCCCGCCACACCGATTCCGCTTTCCTTCCAGCCGGTTCCCGGAGACTCCATCATCCCCTTACTGAAATAACTGTTGATATAGACCTGTCCTGCCCGGATCCCCGAGGCCACACGGTGGGCCCGGGCACAGTCCCGGGAAAACACCCCACCGGCCAGCCCATATCCCGTGGCATTGGCCAGCCGGAGCGCTTCCTCCTCCGTACTGAAAGGAGTCACACAGCCCACCGGACCAAAGATCTCCTCCCGGAACACCCTCATCTCCGCCGTCACATCCGCCAGGATGGTGGCCGGCACAAAATTCCCCGGAGACAGCGACGGATCCTCAAAACGGGTCCCCCCGCAGATCAGGCGGGCCCCCTGGAAGAGCCCTGACTCAATGTGGGAGCGCACCGACTCCGCATGCTCCCGGGTGATCAGGGTGGAAAAGTTTACCCCCTTTTCATAGTCAAACCCGTTTCCGGGAACAAACCGCTCACAAAGACCACCAGATGGCCGGCAGCCAGAATCACAGCGGTAATTCTGCGATTGTCCTATACCCACCATGAAATGGAATCAACCGATCCGGAAGCACTATCCCTTGCAGCCATCCCGGCACTTCCCTATACTTAAGAAAACCCCTGCAAGGAGAATCCCATGAAGAAAAGTACCAGGTGCCGCATTGGCGGCCTCCTTCCATCCGGGCCGGTCCGGATCCTTCTGATCCTGCTGCTGGTACTCAGTCTCATCACCGGCTTCCTCTGGCTCAGGACCTCCGAGCGGGCAGACAACCTGGAACAGGCCCTCCTGATGAACGGCTTCGGCCACCGGCTGGCCCTGTGGCGAAATACTAACCTGGCCCTGACCGCCCTGACAGAAGACCCTCCCGGAGATCCTGCGGCCGCAGGACGCCTCCTGGGAGCCGCCCTGTGGCCGGAAGGCTCCGTAGTCTTCGACACCACCGATGCGGTCCTCACCGGACCGGAAGCCGGTTTCCTGCTGCACTTCGATCTCCTGTGGCGGGACCTGGCCGGCCGGATCATCCGGCTGGCCGGAAATCCGGAAGCCCTGAAAAGCCCGGAACTCAACAACTGCGCCCGTGCTCTGGACGAAGCCTACAACCACCTGACCGGGTCCCTCACCTTCTTCGTCACAGACGGCCGCCAGGTCACGTTTCAGGCGGATCCCCCGGTCCTGGAAGAAACCCTGCAGAGCCTCATGGACATCAATGACCGGCTGGCAGCTCTGGAGCAGACAGTCTGAAATCCCTGAACGGTTCCCCTGTTCTCCGGGATCTGTACCATCGGGAACCCGGACAGACTCCTTCCCGTATAAGAAGATAAGAGTTGTTTCAACGGAAACCCGCAGAGCAGACTCTGCGGTTCTGAATATACGAAACCCTGGAGGTATCCATGAACAAAATCGGTTTTGCCCTGTCCGGAATCCTGACACTTCTGGGAGCCTGGGGTGTCCTGGCCGTCAGCCTCATGCGGGACGTCATGCCCCTTCTGGGAAGAGTAGCCTTCCAGGCCGCCATGGCCGGCAGCTATTCCCCTCAGGACTACCGGGCGCCCTTCACGGCTCCCCTGACCCTGTCCATCCTGTTTCTGCTGGCTGGAATCATACTGTCCGCATGGTTCTTCCTGCGGGAAAGCCGCAGCAGAGCCTCTGCCTGACAGCATCAGAATCTTCCTGATACGGACCTGACTCCGGTTCCTGACAGTGCCAGGTCTCACGCAAAAACGTCCGGGCTGACATACCAGCCAGGTCAGCCCGGGATACCGGACAGACCCGGCGGACGTGAGGCTACGGAAGCAGAAGGAATCCGGGGCCTACCCAGCCCCGGATTCCTTCTGTTTCGGCCTTTCTTCAGGACCTTACTGCCTGCCTGCCTTCCTT
>JAXGWN010000334.1:0-2341 GCA_040773285.1 Bacillota bacterium | reverse complement strand
CTTATTCATACAACCTCCATAAGTAACAGAATGTCTGCCTCAGGTGATTATTCTAATGGGTTTGGTACAGCATGATTATTTGTTCAGGATATATAATCAGAAAAAAATATACATAGCAGGCAAGCGAAGATAGCGGCTGTTCGCTTATTATCTATAGTATTAACGATAGCAATAACGCTGCGGAAAATGCAGTGACAATGAAAACAATCATAATACAAAGTGATGTTGAGTAGCCCCTCGGTGAAATCTGACTGTCCTTATCCATTTCCCTGATGATCGGGAACAATCTCCAGAAAAAGGATAATATCGAGATAATTAATGCAAATACAGCCCATATTTTTGTGGCTTCTCCACCCGTGAATACAATCACCATTAACAGTGCCAGAAAAATTACCTTGGAACCAGCCACCCAATAGACCAGATACCGGACAAACCGATGCATCTCAGGATCAGCCTTCGATTTCTCCCATGCATCAAAAACTCCTATTCCGTTTGCTCTTCGTGAGCCTGGGAAAAAATACAGCGTTAAGACATTTGTTGTCTCAAGTACTATGAACAGAAAGATGATGACCGTCAGTGTGTCCATTTTTCAACCTCTCGATAAGTATCTGTTTCACAAATCTGAATCCTTTGGGATTTCGGGAAATGGATTTCAGATCGGAAAAGAATGAGCCTGACAGCTCTATTCCCATATATAAAAAAACCACCGGATGACATCTATAGCCCCGGGATATTGATAGACGGCTTCTCTGAGTCCACTGCCTCCCGCAATCCGAACACATCATTCTGGTAAATTATCATCCGAATCTACTCCAGTTCCGTATATTTTCTGCTGGTCCCGTATGCCTTCTCCACACTATATTTCTGCTCGTTTTTCTGCAGTTTCTTTTCAATGATTGTATTGATGTCCATTCCCATGGCATCTGCCATCAGTACACAGTAGATAAGTACATCTGCCAGTTCATCACCAGTTTCTTCCGTCTTATCCCTTACTTCAAGATCTGTGCCGGACCACTGAAAATTTTCCAGAAGTTCAGCTGCTTCAAGGCTGATTGAAATTGCCAGATCCTTCGGATTATGGAATTGCCTCCAGTTTCTCTCATCCCGGAATCTTAAAATCTTCTCTATCAGTGTTTCTTCTATCATGATCTATTCCTTTCCAGGCCATTCAGAAAAACATCACGGGCCTTCAGATACACTTCATAATCGCCAGGAAAACTGACAAGCGGCTCCACTTCCTGGTCATCCATCCAGCGGGCATCCGTCAGTTCGGAAAGTTGCGGAACCGGGTCCCGGGATGGATCCCCGGGTATAGCCACAAAGAAGACATTCTCCCTGAGATCTCCCTTCCGGTTCCGGTAACCGGTCATCTCCCGGAATCCCGGGAGAATATTCACTTCCAGTCCCGTTTCCTCCAGGACCTCCCTCAGAACAGTTTCTTCTTCAGTTTCCCCTGCTTCCATCTGCCCTTTCGGATAACCCCAGTGGTGATGCCCGTAACGGACCAGAAGTACCTGCAGTCCGCCTGCCTCTTCCGGTTCCGGGTTATCCCGAAATACTATTGCCCCGCAGGATCTGATCGTCTCCATCTGTGTAACCTCCCCGGTCCTCCAGGTGTGTGGTGGTCCGTCCTCTGTCTATTGGCTGAGCCAGGCCAGGATCTTCTGAATCCTGTCCTCAACATCAATACCGTCTGCATTCTGGGCTATGCTGATTCTTTCAGTTTCCTCATCGGTTTCCGTATTCCTGATGACAAAGGCGTCATTTCTGCATGTCATATAACTGCCGTGCAGAAAGAGCCGTTGCCCACGGTGATCCTTGGACAGATTCTTACTGTCCACTGCCTTCAGAAAGGGCTGATACGAGTTTTCGGAAATCTGCGACTCTGTCTGCATAACCAGAAGTTCATACGGCTTTTCCCCTAAATTTCGCCAGTGATATTTCCCATAACTTCCCGGCCGGAACACATCATAGCGGATATAGTAATATCTCCAGTGATATAGATTCTTCTCCTCACATTCCTGGAGGAAGGTTTGGATTATATTTCTCAACAGATCATCGGTAAAGGTCTCGGAGCGGGACAGCAGTTCAAGAAGAATGTCATTAGTCTGTTCAAACCCGGCATTTCCGCTTTTGTGGAACAGATTTCTCCAGGCCTTGGTAATCTTTCGGGAACCCAGCTGGTATCTCCATCCGTTTTTCTCCTTCTGGCCATAGTTCCCAATGGACATCAGGGCGCAGTCCACCAGATCCCGCTCGCAGGTAAACAGGGACTGGAAACGCCGGAAATATTCCGGATGCTCAAGACCCACAATGCTGATTTGCCCCTGCAGAAGATCGT
>JAXGWN010000333.1:0-2341 GCA_040773285.1 Bacillota bacterium | reverse complement strand
TCTCCACTGTATTGAGGTTGGCGGCCACTTTGATCCGGCTCACCAGGGCTTCAAAGGTCACCTTGTTAAGGGTCAGTTCCTCCCGCAAAAGGCCGTCCACCCGGAAACGGACCCGGGCCACCCGCTCATAAGGTTCAAAGTGAATGTCGCTGGCCCCCAGGGTCACCGCCTTGCTGAGGAGATTGTTGAACAGCCGGATCACCGGAGCGTTGGCGTCCACTTCGCTGTCGGAACCTGCGTCCCCGCCGGCTCCGGACAGAGACTGGTCTTCGATGGCTCCCAGGGCCCTCTCCACACTGATGTCCCGGTACACCCGCCCGATGGCCTTGTCCAGATCGGAACTGTTGGCTATAACGGTTTTTACGTCAGTATCGGTGAACAGGTGAATGGTGTCCACGGCGGTGAAATCCAGAGGATCCGCCATGGCCAGCACCAGCCGGCCCTCCTCACGGCCCAGGGCCAGCACCGAATACTTCCGGGCCCAGTCCTCGCTGATCAGGCGGGCGCTGGCAATGTCTATGGGATAGTCCTCCAGGTCCACAATGGGAATCTCCAGCTGCTCGCTGATGGCCTTCAGGATCTGGTTCTCCGTAACGAACCCGAGATCCATCAGGATCTGCCCCAACTTCCGGCTGGTTCCCTTTTTGGCGTTCAGGGCGGCCTCCAGCTGGCTTGGAGCAATCACATTCCGGTCAATGAGGATTTCCCCCAGACGCAGTTTTCTCAGATCCTTGGTATTTTCCATGGGTTTCTCCAGTTCTGTTCTCTCTGTCGGCCAACGGTCATTGGCCGCTGAATCCTGATTCGTGAAAAGGCCCGGTAAATCCTGCCTTCCCGGTTTTTTTGTTTTCCCGCTCCGGGCTTTGTGATACAATCGAAGGAGAAATCTGTGGAGGTGCGAGAGATGACAAAACACATTAAGACCCTGGCATCCGCCAAACTGCAGGAAACCAGGGATAGTGGGGGATGCGGGAACTGCCAGGCATCCTGCCAGTCAGCCTGTAAAACGTCCTGTACCGTTGCCAACCAATTGTGCCTGAACAAATAGTGCAGATCAAGTCCTATCCGGACCGGATAGGACTTATTTGTGCCCGGCGATGCCGGAGAAATACGGTGAAACACCATGAACATAAATTATGAAGGAATCCATATAATTGAAAAAGGGAATCTGATCCTAGTGCTGGACGTGGAGTCCGGTTCCCTGCACCAGTTCGATGAACTGTCCCTTTCGCTTCTGCGGCAGTACCGGGACCAAAGGGGAGTGCGGCCGGAGGGAATGCTTAAGGATTCCGAGGAGTACGGGGTCTGGGAGGATCTGGAACAGCTGGTACGGGAAGGGCTTCTTTTTTCTCCGGGGGAGGAAACCCTGACCCAGCGGATTCCCGCCGGGTATAAGTCCATGTGTCTCAACATTGCCCATGACTGCAATCTGGCCTGTGCCTACTGTTTTGCCAACCAGGGGGACTTCGGGGGGACCAGAAGCATCATGAGCCCGGAGACGGCACTGCGGGCGGTGGACTTCCTGATGGACAACAGCGGATCCCGCCGGCTGCTGGAAGTGGACTTTTTCGGGGGCGAACCCCTGATGGGCTGGGAGACGGTTCAGGCGGTCATTGAGTATGCTGACCGGGAGGCACCCCGCCGGGGCAAGCGGTTCAAGTATTCACTGACCACCAATGGGGTGCTGCTCAGTGAGGAGAAACGCAAATACCTGGCAGAGCATCAGGTGAGCCTGGTGCTGAGTCTGGACGGCCGGCCGGAGACCAACGACCGGATGAGGTGTTTCAACGGGGGAAGTCCCAGCTACTCCGTTATTGTTCCCCACTACCACCGGGTCCGGGACAATTCCGAGGACTATGTGGTCCGGGGCACCTATACCCGGATGAATCTGGATTTTGCCTCGGACGTTCTCCATATGGCCGATGAGGGGTTTAAGCATCTCAGCATGGAGCCGGCAGTGTTTTCCGGGGATGTGGAGTTTGCCCTGAGGGAGTCGGATCTGCCGGCCATTCAGGCAGAGTATGACCGGCTGGCAGAAGCGTGGCTGGCCCGGTGGGAGGAAGGACGCCCCATGGATTTCTTCCATTTTAACGTGGACATTTCCGGGGGCCCCTGCATCTATAAACGGGTCAGTGCCTGCGGGGCAGGATATGAGTATCTGGCGGTGACCCCGGAGGGGGATCTGTATCCCTGCCACCAGTTTGTGGGTCAGCCGGAGTACCGGATGGGGACCCTGGAGAAGGGAATTCTCCGGGAGGATCTGCCGGAACTGTTCCGGGACACCCACATCTACAGCAAAGAGGAATGCAAGACTTGTTGGGCAAAATTCTACTGCAGCGGG
>JAXGWN010000332.1:0-2352 GCA_040773285.1 Bacillota bacterium | reverse complement strand
TTCAATAGTTCCAGGAAGAACCCGAAGTTCTGTCCGGAATCCAGATGGATGCTGCCGGCGATGGGGATCAGCATCCCCCGCAGGGTCAGGTAGGAGATGTATCCCACCAGGGCCATCTTGGCCAGATTCTTGATCAGGTTCACCAGGGACTTCTGGCTGAAAATGTTCTGAAACCCCTTGATGGGATTGAGCCGTTTGGGATCCGGTTTCAGCGGTTCCATGGAAAAAAGAAACCGGGTCTGAAACAGGTTGGCCAGGATTCCCAGGATCATCATGAGGCCAAAAAACGGGGCCACGATCACCAGTCCCTGCCACAGGTAATCCAGCATCAGGGTCCGCAGGTTCCCCTCCGACAGACTCAGGTTCAGGTTGTCATGGAGGGCCCGGTACATCAGGTCCTGCAGCTGGTTGTACACCCCGTTCAGGAGAACCCCCAGGAACAGGGCCAGGATCAGGAAGATGACCGCCGCATTGAAGTCCTGGCTTTTGGCCACCTGCCCCTTCTTCCGGGCGTCCTCCAGTTTCTTGTGGGTGGGGTCCTCGGTCCGGGAATCCTTGTCCTCCGCCATGCGGATCAGGAAGTCCTCCCAGGAAGGCCGCCCTGTCTCCCCCACAGGAAAGCCCGCCGGCACCGGGATCAGCCCGGGGGCGGAAAACCAATTATACAAAAGCCGTAAGAATCCGTTCCAGAGTTCCATGCATATCCCCCACCACCTTCAGAATACCGCCGGCCAGGACCGGGAAGATGGCCATCACCATGGCGGTTCCGATCAGAATTTTCATCGGCATGCCCAGCATCAGGATGTTCAGGGAGGGCACGGTTTTCGACAGCACCCCCATGATGATGTCGGTCATCAGGAGCACCAGGATCACCGGGGTGGCAATCTGCAGGGCCACGGCAAAGGCCTGGCCCACCAGCCGCACCACGGTGTCCGCCCGGACCACCTCCAGCACCGGGGTTCCCAGGGGAACCACCTCAAAGGAGCGGTACACCGCGGCGATCACCCGGTGGTGGGCGTCCGTGATAAATACCAGCACCAGGGCCACCATCTGGTAGAGTCTTCCCATGATGGCCTGGGTGCTGCCGGTCATGGGATCAAAGGTGGCGCTGACGGAAAAGCCCATCTGAAAGTCGGTGAACTGGCCCGCCGTGGTCACCGCGGAATAGATGATCTGGGTGACAAAGCCCATGGCCAGACCCAGAAGCACCTCTCTCAGGGCATAGAAGGTGAACCAGCCCACGGTAAGTCCGGAGGCCCCTGCGTCCCCGTACAGGGCCCCGTACACCGACAGGGAGATCATCAGGGACAGAAAGACCTTCACCTGGTTGGGAATGCTGCGGTTGGAAAACACCGGGCTGGCCGCCATGAAGCTGGCCAGCCGCACCAGGATCAGGATCAGGTAGTCCAGGGCGGCAATATCGAAACTCATCTCAGGAAACCCCCGGGATCAGTTCCAGGATAAAGCGGGCAAAGGTGATGAGGCTGTTCAGCATGAAACTGCCGAACACGATGAGCCCCACAAACACTGCCAGCAGTTTGGGCACAAAGCTTAAGGTCTGCTCCTGGACCTGGGTGGTGGCCTGCAGGATGCTGATCACCAGACCCACGATCAGGGCGATCAGCAGCACCGGGGTGCTGGCCAGAATAATGGTCATGAAGGCCCGGTTCATTACGTCCAGCACTGTGGCTTCACTCATGGCAATTACCTCCTAGTTGAAACCCCGGACCAGGGACTGGACCACCAGAAACCATCCGTCCACCATCACGAAGAGCAGCAGTTTAAAGGGCAGCGATATCATCACCGGGGGCAGCATGAACATTCCCATGCTCATCAGGATGCTGGCCACGATCATGTCGATCACAATAAAGGGAAGAAACAGCAGGAACCCGATCTGGAAGGCCACCCGCAGTTCACTGATCACGAAGGCGGGAACCACGGTGGTGAGTCCCAGCTGGGCCGGATCGGTCTCCTGGCTGCCGGACAGGTTCCGGAACAGGGCCAGATCCTTTTCCCGGGTGTTTCTCAGCATAAACTCCCGCACCGGGACACTGGCCGTATCCAGGGCCTCCTCCATGGCCATCTGGCCGTCCAGCAGGGGCCGGATGGCCTCTTCGTTCACCTGGGTGTACACCGGGGCCATGACGAAGAAGGTAAGAAACAGGGCCAGCCCCAGAATCACCTGGTTGGGCGGGGACTGCTGGGAGCCCACGGCGTTTCTCAGAAAACTGAGCACCACGGCGATCCTGGTAAAGGAGGTGGTGAGGATCAGAAAGGAGGGTGCCAGACTGAGAACGGTCAGGAGAAAGAGCATCCAGATCAGGTTCATTCCACCCGTTTCTTCCCCTTCCT
>JAXGWN010000331.1:0-2374 GCA_040773285.1 Bacillota bacterium | reverse complement strand
GGAGGAATGGAACTACGACATTAAAGGTTTTATTGCCGGTCTGGGTCTGGCCGGTCTGGCCATCGCCATGGGAGCCCAGGAAACCATCAAGAATTTCCTGGCCGGGGTTTTCATCCTGACGGATAAAACCTTTAAGGTGGGAGACTGGATCTATACCTCAACGGTTGAGGGAACTGTGGAGGAACTCAGTTTTCGCACCACCAAGATCCGGACCTTTGCCCAGGCAGTGATCACCGTACCCAACAGTATCCTGGCCAATGAGCCCCTGACCAACTGGTCAAGGATGAATACAAGAAGGCTCCGGTTCCATCTGGGAGTGTCCTATTCCACCAGTCAGAGCCGGATGCGCCGGGTGGTTGAGAGGATCCGGGGGGAACTGGCGGAACACCCCCATGTGGATCCGGACTCCCTGCAGGTCCGGTGTGTTGAGTTTGGGGATTCCAGCCTGAACATTCTGGTTCAGGCCTTTACCGATACTCTGGATTATGCCTCCTTCGTGGAGGTGCAGGAGGAGATCAACTACCGGATCATGAGCATTCTCAGTGAGGAGAATGTGAAGGTTGCCTTTCCTTCCACCTCGGTGTATCTGGAGAAAATGCCGGTTGCTGCAGAATCGTCTGCCGGCCAGACTGCAGAAGAATCAGCATAATAATAATGGAGCAGGGCCTCAGAGACCCTGCTCCATTTCTTTAATTTTTTTCACCAGTTTGAGGGATTCGGGGCTGAGGGATTTGGGAATATCGATCTTCACCGATACCAGCAGGTCTCCCTGCCCGGTCCGGTTTTTCAGTCCCTTGCCAGCCAGACGCAGTTTGTCACCATGGCCGGTTCCCGGAGGTATTTTCAGGCTGATGGTTTCATCCAGGAAGGGAATGGATACTTTGGTGCCCAGAATGGCATCCCATGGACTGAGTGTGACTGTGGTGAGAATGTCTTTGCCGGAGACCTGAAGATTATCTTCATCCCGGATCCGGATTCTCAGATACAGGTCTCCGGGGCGGCCGCCGTTTCTTCCCGGAGAACCCTTTCCCCGGACCCGGATCTTCATGCCTTCCGTGGCTTTGGGAGGCACCTTCACCTCAATGCTGTCAGTCCGCTGTCTGCGCTGGCCGGAAGCTGTGGTCTCCACAGACCGGAGACTGATTTTCTTGGCCGCTCCCTGAAAGGCTTCCCGCAGTGTGATAGTGAGGTCGGTTTCTTTGTCCTGGCCATCCATGGGCACTGGCTGACGGGCTCCGTAGGAGAACCCGTTCATGCCTCCGGAGAAGGGGTTGCCGCCCCGGGCAGCTCCGCCGAAGAGGATATCGAAGAAGTCCGAAAAACCGGAGCCGCTGAAACCCTGCCCGGAACTTCCGGAGAAGTCGAATCCACCGAATCCGTAGCCTGACGGATCAAACTCCTGACCGGCCTGCCAGTTGCTGCCCAGCTGATCGTAACGCTGACGCTTCTCCGGATCCTTAAGTACTTCGTAGGCTTCGTTGATCTCCTTGAACCGATCCTCTGCCCCGGACTCTTTGTTCACATCCGGATGGTATTTCCGGGCCAGTTTGCGGTAGGCTGCTTTGATCTCTTTGTCGGAGGCGGATTTGTCCACCTCAAGAGTTTTATAGTAATCATGGAACTTAACGCTCATATGGTTCACCTCAATATCAGAAAAGGTCAGATTTCATATTTATTATAGTGAATATCAGGGAAAAGTGCAAGTGGTACCGGAAGATACTGAAAAAAGGCTTGAAAACCCCCGGCAGGAGGATTAATGTTTAGATAGACTAACAAAGAAAAGGGCCGGGGAGTGATCCGATGCAAAAACTGTCCAATGCCAACCAGGATTATCTGGAAATGATTTATATGCTGACCGAGGGAGGCGAGGAATACGTCCGTCCCACGGATATTGCCCGGAATATGAATGTCAGCAAAGCCAGTGTCAATCAGGCTATCCGGGCCCTGAAGGAGCTGGGACTCGTCCGCAATGAGCGGTACGGACCGGTATCCCTGACTGAAAAAGGTAAGTTCTCCGCCAGGCGGATTCATTTCCTTCACCATCTGGTGAAGTCCTTTCTTATGGAGACCCTGAACATCCGGGAGGAAATTGCAGAAACGGAAGCCTGTCAGATTGAGCACCTGATTGGAAACGAGACGGTGAAATCCATGGTGAACTATCTGAAGAACCGCAACATTGAACTGGAGCATTTTGATCTGAATCAGGTGGACGAGTTTCTGGTGTACAGCCGCCGGCTCAGCGAACTTAAGGTGGGGGACCGGGCCGTGGTAAAAAGAATTGAGGCCGCCGACGGGAACGTCAAACGGAGAATAATGGAAATGGGAGTTATCAAGGGGGATATCATTGAAGTGAAGGGGATGGCCCCCATGGGAG
>JAXGWN010000330.1:0-2396 GCA_040773285.1 Bacillota bacterium | reverse complement strand
TCCTGGGGATACGGCTATCTGTGAGATCAGCATAACAGACTGTCCGGCAAAATTGAATTGGCAGAATTTTCCTGATGTTTGCACTATTATACATGTGCATTGCTGCAATTTCCCCGGGGCAGGGGGGTCTTTTCCAGGGAAAAACCGGACAGTGCACAAAAAAGGTTGACGAAATAGGGTTCCCACCGGCATAATAAGTCCATGGTAATCGGCGGTAAGTCCTGCCAAAGGCCCGTCCCGCAAGGGATTGGGGCGAAAACGGCATAACAGGGGCGTTCACAGAGGCGGGAGAAATCCCTGCCTTTTTTTTATACAGTGCTGCTGGACCGCCGGTACAAGTTGGATACCTGATGATTGAAAAATGCCCCTGTTGTGTTATCATTTAATGTAAGTCGTTTTAAAGAAGTATCACTTAATAACCGCCGGAAAGAGGTGATTACTGTTGGCACTTGAAATATTGAAAACGATTCAGCAGGTTGAGGCTGAAGGAGAGGATCTGTATAAACAGTCCCTCGAAGCGGCCAGGGAACTGGTGAAGGAAACAGACCGTGAAGTGGAGCAGATGGCTGTAAAAATGCAGCAGGAGGCTCAGAAGGACGCCGAAGCCAAGTTTGCGCTGGCCGAGAAGGAGGCGGAAACTGAGATTCAGACCATTATGCAGGCGAACGAAGCGGAATGCGACAGAATCCGGGGAATGGCCAAATCCAATATGGATGAGGCTGCCGGAATGATCGTGGAAAGGATCGTGAAGTCTCTTGGCAATCATTGATATGCGCAAGGTCAGCTTCATTGGCCTTGAAAAAGACAAAGAGGCGATCCTGTCGGCGTTTCAGGAGGCCGGCTGTCTGGAGGTGATTCCAGTGGAACTGCCCGGGGACGGCGCAGAAGAGGATACCGGAACCCTGATTCAGGGGGGGAACCAGGAGACCATTGAACTGCTGGAACGGGAAATCGCCGAACTGAACTTTGCCCTGAAGTACCTTTCCCAGAAGTCCGCAGATGGCTCCCGGGAAGGAAAACGGCTGAATGTAACACAGAAACAGCTGGAAGACGTCCGGAGACGGAAACATGAGATTCTCCAGGTGGCCGAGAAGTGCCGCCAGTTTGACAACGAGGAAAGCGAGATTGACAACCGCCGGGGCAGACTGAAGGCCAGTATGGAAAAATTCTTCCCCTGGATGGGCATGAATGTCCAGGTGGAGGAGATCAGTGACACACCCAGTGTTCTGGTACGCGCAGTCAGTGTCTCCCGGGATCACAGCCAGGGTTTTTACGACGAGGTCACTGCCCTGGATGCCTGCGAGGTGAAGCACAGCGGGGAAAATGCGGAGGTATCCACTTATTTTGTGGTGTGCCACCGGAAGATGTCCGAATCCCTGATGGAGCTGATCCGCAAGTATGATGCCAGCTTTGAGAATTTCTCCGGTTATTCGGGAACACCGGAATCCATAGTGAAGAACATGGAGCAGAAGGTGGAAGACCTTTACCGGCAACAGGACATGCTGCAGAAGAGGGCTGGTGAAATGACCGGATCGGTTCCGGATATCCGTATTCTGCTGGATCTTCTCAGCATGGATCTCCAGCGGGAGCGGGCTTCCTCAAGACTGCTGAATTCCGGGAAGGCCTTTGCCCTGAAGGGCTGGGTTCGGGTGGATGACCAGGACCTGCTGGAAAAAACGGTACAGGGGATCACACCGGTCTATGCCCTGGAGTTTGAAAAACCGGCAGACGATGAGCCCTTTCCTGTATATACCAGAAATGCCGCAGTGGTTACTCCCTTTGAATCCATTACGAACCTTTACAGCGTGCCGGATTCCCGGGGGATTGACCCCAATGCCGTGGTGGCCCCCTTCCATGCCCTGTTCATGGGCCTTATGCTGGGAGATGCTGCCTATGGCCTGATTCTGGCCCTGGGAACCTTCCTGTACGTTCGTTTTGCTGAACCTGAAAAAGGAGTCAGGAAACTGGCGGGGGTTCTTTTCGGAGCAGGACTTTTCAGTATTCTCTGGGGGATCCTGCTGGGCAGTTACTTTGGGGACCTGGGAACCAAACTGGGGATCAATGCGCTGCTGCTGAATCCCATGGAGCGGCCTGTGGAAATGCTGGGACTCTGCCTGGGTCTGGGAATGATCCATATTCTGGTGGGCCTGGGAGTAAAGGCATATATGTATATTAAGAAGGGCCAGTACCTGGATGCCCTTTTCGATGTGGTTTTCTGGTATCTGATCCTGATCGGACTGCCCCTGATGGCCACTCCCTATGGAGGGATCGGCAAATGGATGGCGCTGGCCGGTGCTGTGGGCCTTCTGCTCACCCAGGGCCGGGAGAAAGAATCCATCGCAGGCAAAATAATGGGCGGTCTGGGTTCCCTGTACGGGATCACCGGATACTTAAGT
>JAXGWN010000329.1:0-2398 GCA_040773285.1 Bacillota bacterium | reverse complement strand
TCCGGTCCCGGTTGGTCTTACTGCGCTTCACCACCCCTTTGCTGATCAGGCGGTTTACCGAAGTGGTCAGGGTCCCAATGGTCACCCCCAGTTTTGCAGCCGTTTCCGACATGGTTTTCCCGTCTCCGGGCCCGATGGCCTCCAGCACATGAAACTCGATCATGGTGAGATCCTCGAAACCGGCAGTCCGCAGTGCGCTTCCCTCGATGGAGAGTATGTCGTTGAAAAGATCCACCAGCAGGGTGTTGATCACCTGGTTTTTTTCGTGCATGGCATATCCTCCACAGATTATTGGTCTTCCCGGATCACCAGGTCCTCCCGGAAGGAAAAAGGCTCCTCCAGGGAGATGTGTCCGTACAGGTCAGTGCGGCCCTCCACCACGATCCGGACTTCCTCCACATCGTCCAGGGTACACATGGTATTCACCAGCTGCCAGATCAGAAGTTCCTCCCCGGTGCTTCCCAGGTTCCCCGAGGCCAGTTCCGGGCTGAAGCTGAGTTCCAGCAGTCCTTCCCGCCATACCGAGGAAAGAAGACGGGTGCCCTCCGGGATCAGGGTAAGGTTCTCCTCTCCAGCAGGATCCTGGCCGAGGCGGACAAACAGTTCCTCCGGCCCCGGAGGCACGTCGGCCCGGTGGGTGGCCGGGAAAAGTCTTTCCCCCTGGTCTGTCTGACGGACATAGTATACAGTCACCGGATAGTCCTCCGGCTCCTGCTCCTCCGCCCGGTCAAACAGCAGCAGGCTGCCGGCGATCATCAGGACGCACAGCACTGCCGTCAGGAAAAAAAGAACCACTTTCTTCATCAGACTACCTCCATGATTTTCAGGATCAGCGGGATGGTCAGGATGCTGAACAGATGGGTGAAGAAGATCCCGCGGGCGGTAAACCGTCCGTCTCCGGTATATCTGACACTGAGAACCGTGGCCAGGATTCCGGAGGGTACTGCAATCATTATAACAGATATGGTCCAGGCCATGGGATTCATTCCCAGGTCACGGGTCAGCAGCAGAAACGCAAGGGGCACCAGCACCAGTTTCAGAATCACCAGCAGGGCCAGGGGAAACTCCTCCCCCCGGGCCTCCCCCCGGGAAAACCGCAGAAGAAGCCCCACCGCCAGCATGCTGAGGGCCGTGGTGGCGGATCCCACCAGGGAAAAAGCCTCGGCCACCGGGCCCGGCAGATCCACCCGGGCCAGAAACAGGACCAGTCCGGCCACCAGGGCCAGAATTACCGGATCCTTAAGAAGGCTGAGGCCCTGGCGGCCCATCCCTCTGCGGCTTCCCGACAGAAGAAAGATCCCGTAACTGAACATGAGTACCGTCTGGACCAGATCGAATACCGCCGCCAGAAAAACTCCGGGATCCCCCAGAATCATGTGGCAGATGGGATACCCGATAAAGGTCACGTTCCCGAAGATCAGCATAAACTGCCACTGCCTTTTTTCACCGTTCCCCAGGGACAGAGGCCGCACCAGAAGTCCGGCCAGCAGGATAATCACCAGGGTGAAGATTACTGCCGTGATACCGGTCTGAATCATGGCATCCACCAACGCCTTCTCGTAGGGGAGGTTCAGTGACACCAGAATCAGCAGGGGCAGGGTTATGTTGAGGATCAGTTTCACCACCATATCCGGGGCCTCTTCTGGTACCAACCGGATCTTTCTGGCCAGATACCCGATCAGGATGATGAGAAAAAGAACCATCAGTTTTCCGGTATATTCCATATCAGCTCTCCAGATACTGTTGCAGAAAATCCGCCAGTTCTTCCGGCCGGTCCAGCGGGAACACCCGGGGTCCGGTTTCCGGGCCGTCGGTGACCAGAGCCAGCCGTTCCCCGTCGGAATACAAAGGGGGCTTTCCGGCTGCGGATCTCCGCAGTTCGATTTTCGGGTAGGGTCCCGATTTGTACCCTTCCGTGATGATCAGGTCCACCGGATCCATCCGGCGGATCAGCTCCTCGGGATCCGGTTCCTGACCCCGGCTGTTTATGCTGTAGCCGGAAGGACCGGTCAGGGCCGACACTACCGCCCCCGCCTGGAAATGCCGGTCGCTGTCCCGGCCCTCTCCCAGAAAGAAGGCCTCCTCATGGCTGGTGTGCTTGATCACCGCCACCCGGATTCCCCGGGAAGACAGGATCCGGAGCAGTTGCTCCAGATACGTAGTCTTTCCGGTTCCCGACCAGGCGGCCAGGGTTACCGTCTTATTCATGGCTGTCCACCTTCCGGTACCGGAGATAATCCTCCATGGTATTCACATTGAGAAACATTTCGTCCGGATCCCCGTACCGGGACAGATATTCCCGCTGCGGTGTCCGGATCCGCACATCAGGAAAAAAGGAGCGGACCCGGCGGTCCCCCCGGGCCAGGGCCCGGCGCACCGGCTCCAGACACGTCCTTCT
>JAXGWN010000328.1:0-2398 GCA_040773285.1 Bacillota bacterium | reverse complement strand
TTTCAAAGGAATCCTAGAACTTAGATTGAAAATGACGCATATAAGATACCGAAAGAACAAGAATCCCGAGTTGAAGAACCAACAAACAAACTGCAGGCTCCGGCAAAGAGGACGGTTGCCTACATTTACTTGACACCAACAAGGCACCCCAGGGAAGTGAACCGGTCCCGGATTCATGGTACAATGAATCAAACCGGATACCGCAGGTGAACGGGAGGATTTCCATGGATGTACGCCGTGAAAGCCCCATACAGCCCGGCACAGCCGCCAGAGTTCTCTGGTCGGTTGTGCTGGGCTGGCTTGCATTTGCAGGGGTCTTCTATTCCACCTCCCTGCAGTTCCGGGGAGTGCAGATCAATTTTCCCTGGAGCCTGATTCTGCCCCTGCTGGTGTCCCTGGCATGGGGACCGGTGTATGGGTTTATATCCATCGGTCCCGGGCTGGTGGCCCTGTACCCCTTTGTGCTGGGATTCTATAACGGGTGGGCCAGCCTGGTGCCGGTGCTGAGTCTTTTCCTCTGGATCGGGATTCATGGATATGGAAGTCTGCGCCGCCGGGAGCTGGAGGCCTCCGGGAGTGCGGAAGGAGTCTGGAATATATATATCCTGCAGCTGGGATACAGCGGAATCCGTCTGCTCCTCTATATGCTTCTGTTTTCTCCCCTGATCTCCCTGAATCCCCCCTGGTGGAATCCCGGGGCCCTGACTTCCATCGGGACTTCCATTGTTCTTCTGTTTGCCCTGAAGGGGATTCTGGTTGAGACAGTGTTTGTGGCTTTCTGCGATGTTCTTCTTCTTCTGCCCCCGGTGCGCCACCGCTTTAAACTTCCGGTTTCCCCGGCGGCCCGGCTTAACACCAGGATTCTTTTGCTGTTCGTTGTTTCCGGTCTGGTGTTCGCTCTGCTGGTGCTGTCTATTCATGTGGTGATTATCGATCAGCAGAGCCTTGTCCGCTGGCTCGGTGCCCCGGATGAAAAAAACCGGATTACCCTGATCACGGCCCTGATTCTGTTCACCCTGATGGGAGGAGTATCAGTACGTTTTGTGGAACGGCTGCTGGCGGCCCAGGATGCCCTGAGAAGAAGGGAAAGGGATCTGGAGACCCTCAACGAGCAGCTGGAGGACCGGGTGGAGGCCCGGACCTGGGAACTGCGCTCAGCGGTGGGGGAACTGGAGGATTTTACCCACACCATCTCCCACGACCTGAAATCCCCGCTCCGGGCCATCGAGGCATATACCGAGATCCTTTGGGAGGACTTCGGTTCCCGGCTGGACTCCGGAGGAGAAGAACTTGTGGAAGGGATCCGTACCACCTGCCAGGGGATGAACTCACTGATCGAGCGGCTCCTGGAGTACGCCACCACAGCCAGACAGCAGGTGGTACGGGAGCCGGTGGAGACCGGAGCACTTTTGCGGCTGGTGGAAGAGGAGTTTGTCCGGGCCTTTCCCCGGCGGAACATTCGGGTGCACTATCAGGAGGAGTATCCGGTGGTGGAACTGGATCCGGTTCTGTTCGTACAGCTTCTGCGCAACCTTTTCTCCAATGGGGTAAAATTTACCCCGGAAGACCGGGAGGTCCATCTGTGGATCGGCTGCCGCAGGGTCCGGGATGCCTGGGAGTTTTCCTTCCGGGATGAGGGAGTGGGATTTGATATGCAGGACGCCCATAAGGCCTTTCTGCTGTTTCAGAGGATGCATCACCCGGAGCGCTTTGAGGGTTATGGGATCGGGCTGGCCACGGTCCGGAAAATTATTGAACGGCATGGGGGAACCATCCGGATTGCTTCGGAACCGGGAAAGGGGACCACAGTGTGGTTTTCCTTTCCCTCGCATCCCGGGGAGGTACGCTGATGTATACAGTACTGCTGGTGGACGATCAGGAGATTCTCCGCAGACGGCTTCTGCGGATGCCGGTATGGGAGACAGCCGGTTTCCAGGTGGTGGGGGAGGCCTCGGACGGCAGGGAGGCCCTGGAAAAACTGAAACGTTCTGCAGTGGATCTGCTTCTGACGGATATCCGTATGCCAGGCATGGATGGAATGGATCTGGTCCGGGAAGTCCGCCGCGAAGGTCTGGTTCCCTGCATGGTTCTGGTCAGCGGATACCAGGAATTCAGTCTGGCCCGGGAAGCCCTGCAGTACGGGGTCTTCGACTATCTGGTGAAGCCGGTGCGTCAGGAGGAGCTGGAAAGCCTGCTCACCAGGGTCGCTGCTCATCTGGAAAGCATCAGGAAGGCCGGTGTGCCGGAATTGTATCCGGAACGCCGGATTGAAGACCTGATCCGGAGCATACTGGACCTGTCGCCGGACTGGCAAAACTGTCAGGAGGAGATGTTCGGGGAAATCCTGGCCTGTACACAGCAGGATCCGGTCCGGTCCGCCCGGATGCTGGAGAGGGCT
>JAXGWN010000327.1:0-2410 GCA_040773285.1 Bacillota bacterium | reverse complement strand
GGAATTCCTCCACCGTGTGCCGGCAGCCGCCACATATGGGAATCCCCGGCTCTCCAGGTGTCCCGCACAGGGGGCACACAGGCCGGGGAAACAGACTTTTCAGCCAGTTACGCATGATTTCTCTCCACCAGATATTTGAAATGCCGGTAGTCGTATCCCTTCTCCCGGACCATCCGGGCCACATAGTCATTGGCAGGATACGCCCCAAACCGGAGAATCTCCGGACAGGTCAGATCCAGGTCCCTGAGAAACCAGCGAATTCTCAGGTTCTCCTTCTTAAGACTCTCCAGCACCTCCGCCAGTTCCGGCCGGTCCCGGAGCATCCGGCCCAGAGCTTCAGCGGTGATTGCCCGCTTCACCACACGGCCTGCAGGGGAGGCGGAAAAATGAAGCAGCATCTCCATGGCCTCCCGGCCCCCGATGGCCCCCAGCACGCTGACAGTCCCCTTGGTCAGAAAGGGATTGGGGTCCGGCAGAAGCCGGCCCAGCCCCGGAAGAGCCTCCTGGTATCCCATGGCTCCCAGCACGTCCAGGGCCCGCAGCCGGAACTCCTCCGGCTGCTCCCGGTCCAGAACCAGGGACAGAAGAAAACCGCAATCCTCCGGCTTTCCCAGGACCCGGAACATCTCCAGGGCCTTGCAGCGCACCGGATAGATCCCTTCAAGGGCCGGTCCGTACAGGGCTTCAGCCCCAATCTCCGGATCTGCTCCCAGCCGCTCCAGGGCCAGGATCTGTTCTTCTTCACGGTCCGTAAACCGTCGGACCGGTGTTTCCTCTCCGTTCATTGTTCCAGATTTCCCTGCAGGGCCTGGTACAGCATCACCAGGGCGGCCCGGACCGCCATTTCCTTTATGGCCTTCCGTCCGCCGGAAAAGATGTGCTTCCTGGACACCGTCCTGTCCCCCATGGACAGGGCGGTATACACCAGTCCCACAGGTTTTTCCAGACTGCCCCCATCGGGTCCGGCGATACCGGAAACCGCCAGCCCGATATCCGATCCGGTCTTCTCCCGGATTCCTGCGGCCATTGCCTTTGCCGTCTCGGGGCTGACCGCACCAACCTTCAGAAGAACCTCCCCTGGAACTCCCAGAAACTCTTCCTTCCAGCGGTTGGCATAGGTAACTGCAGAAAATTCCAGATATCCGGAACTGCCCGGGACATCAGTGAGGGTACTGGTAAGGAGCCCGCCGGTGCAGGATTCGGCGCAGGAAACCCGCAGCCCCCGCTCCAGCAGCAGCCTGCCCAGCACCTCCTCCAGAGTATCCGCTCCGGTGCCGAATACGTAGTCTCCCAGCACCTCCCGGAAGGCGGATTCCATTCCGGCCATCATGCGGTCGGCCTCTTCCCGGGAATCCGCCTTGGCACTGATGCGGAAATGAATCTCACCCCGTTTCACCGTGGGAGCCAGGGTGGGATTTGTCGAGGTAATCAGGTGTTTCACCCGGTCCTCCGCCGAGGATTCCCCTATGCCGGCCACTTTCAGGACCCGGGAGGAGATGACTCCTTCCAGGGAATATCTCTGTTTCATCCAGGGCCTGATATGGGTCTCAAACAGAGCCTTCAGTTCATGGGGCGGTCCGGGGGTCAGAACGTAGGTGGTTCCACCCTTCTCCAGCACACTGCCCGGGGCAGACCCCGCCGGGTTGACAAACACCTGAGCCCCCTCCGGTACCATGGCAACCTTCTCATTGCTTTTCAGCATGGGCAGGTTCCGGCTCCGGGAGTATTCCCTGATTTTTTCCAGGGTCTCCCGATGGACCACCTCACCCACCTGGCAGGCCTCCATGAGGGCCTCCCGGGTCTGGTCATCCCCGGTGGGACCCAGTCCCCCGTTGATCAGAACCATGTCGGCACTGGCCGAGGCAGCCACAATGGCGTCCCGGATCCTTTCCCGGTTATCCCCCACCGTGATGATCCGGTAGAGGTCCACGCCCAGTTCTGCCAGTTCCCGGGACAGGTACGCCGCATTGGTATTGAGGATCTGACCCAGCAGCAGTTCCGTACCGGTAAAAATAAGTTCCGCTTTCATTTTATGTTCCTCCTAAGGTTCCAGATGGTCCGTCAGGGCACCCAGCCAGCGGGCAAACAGAAGAAGCAGCACCGCCAGAACCGCAACGGCAGCCAGGGACCACAGGGTCCCCAGGGTCTGGATCAGGATGGCTGCAGCCCCCAGAAACAGATTGACCCCATAGATTACCAGCACTGTATTGCGGTGACTCAGCCCGATCTGCAGGAGCCGGTGATGCAGGTGTTTTTTATCTGCCTCAAAGATGTGCTTTCCCCGGCTGGCCCTACGGACAATGGCCCACAGGGTATCCAGAATGGGTATTCCCAGAATGATCACCGGCAGCAGCAGGGAAATCACTGTGACGCTTTTGGTCATCCCCAGAATGGCCAGGGCTGCCAGATT
>JAXGWN010000326.1:0-2434 GCA_040773285.1 Bacillota bacterium | reverse complement strand
CATTCCGGAATTGCCCGGGTACAGGGTCCCCGTCCTTCCACTGGAGCCGTCACAGGAACCTGCTCTGGTCTGGAGGCAAGATTCCAGGGGGAACTGCTGGATGCCCTTTGTAAGGTAAGCCGGAAGGATGCGGACCGCATTGCCTGGCTGGCCTACGGGAAATATCAGGATCAGTTGGACAAAAAACCGTACGGCCAGCCCTTCTGGGAAGTTTACGATGTGGAGACTGTAAACCCCACTGCTGAATGGCTGACCATGTACGAGGAAGTGAAGGAAGAGGCAGCCGGCTGGGGCCTGGAATTTTAAAGTCTGCATAGTGGTCCGGAGACCTCCGGCTACTGATACCTATGACGTTCGGACAGTTCACTGTCCGGACGTCATTTCAATTCTCCGAATGGTCGGAATTACATTCGCAATACGCCCCTTGGAATCCGGTTGTTTCTTCGGCGCTTGACTGTTTTCTTAGGCAGAGGTATGGTGGGAACAGGAGGGGATGCAACATGAAAATATCAGGTCCTCAGTATGGAATTCTTGTTACCCTATGCCTTATGTTCCTGCTTTCCGGCTGTCCGGCCGGGGCTCCGGAGGAGCCGCCCCAGGTTCCGGTGGAGGTGCCGGTACCTGCCCCTGCCCCGGTTGAGGTCAGTGACCGGGAAATCATTCAGGACCTGTGGGATACACTCCTTTACGATTCCATCCTCAGTCTGGGCAATGGGGCAAGCTTTAGTGAACCGGGCGAACTGGACACCGGGGATCTGGCCCGGTTTTCCTATTATAAGGTTCTTAGGAATTCCGGAACCGAAGCCCTGGAACCGGCCCCTGAGGGAAGCGGGTGGATCATCCGTCCGGGCCTGGTGGAGCAGGTGGCCGGGGACTATTTTGTGAAGAACAGTTTCCGGCTGCAGCCGGAAACCAGTTACGACTATGACAGCATTCTTCAGGGGTTCGTCTTCTATTCCCAGCCGGATATGCCAGTACCTCCCTTCGACAGCCTGAATCCCTGGGGGATCCATTTTGAAAGCCTGTACGATCTGGGGGATGACCTGTTTGAGGCATCCCTGATCCGGCATGTGGACATGGCCGGGCAGTATATTGAGACCCGCTGGGTCTACCGGGTGCTCCGGGACGGGGATTCGTGGAAGTTTGTCTCCCTGGACAAGCAGCATCCGGAGAATCACCTGGTCCGCTTCGAGGGGAACGTCACGGTTCTTCCGGTGGACAGCGGACTTCCCCGCCCTTCCGGGGAAACCCATCTGATTTTGCTGGGGGAAAATCAGATGGGGCAGTGGATCCTGGCGGGGAAAACCTGGGGCAGTGAACCGGCCATCAGTTTTCTCGGGCTGGTGGATCCTGGCACTCTGCGGGTGAAAAAAAGCCTGAATCCGGGAGTTAAGGACGGGGAGGTTTCCTGGTGGAACGGAAAGGTGCTTCTGAAGGGAAATGAGGAGGTACAGATCCTGAATGGAGATCTGGAGGTGGAGGAGCGGATTTCCCTTCCGGAAGAAATCCGCCGGCTGATGGATCGCCGGGAAACCCGGCCGGCCATAGAGCCGCCCCGGATCTGGTTCGGGGGATACGACCTGATACCGGAGCCGCTTACGTTCTGTTACAGCGATGAGGAGGGACTGAAGCTGTACCGCCCCTCCGATGGACTGACCAGACTGCTGAGTGCCACCCCACAGTATCCGGAGGACGATATGTATCCGCACGGCTACTTTGATATGCCCCGCTTTGTGGCGGGAGGCCGGCAGGTGTTTGCCGGAGTGGCCGGCTATGAGGGGTTCCGGGACTATCTGCTGGTTCCTGCGGATGGGAGCAAACCTGGCCGGGTCCTGAAGATCGGACGTTACCCTGTGGTATCCCTGAGTGTAGCTTCCGGCCGTATCCTGGCGGCAGATCGGGAGGAGGCGGTCCTGCTGGGACCGGAACCGGAGAAATCTTCGGACCTGATGGGTGACTGGCCCCTGGAAGGCTATCCGGAACTGCAGGGTCTTGGTCTTCGCTATGGGGACGGATTCATCCCCTTCCTGCTGACAGAACCCGGGGAACGTAAAACTCTGATCTATATTGCGGATACAGGAGAGGGAAGCATCCGGGGCCCGGTCTGTACAGTGAGCATGGCCCAGGTATCCCTGACCGGGGTTCTGGAGGATGGAAGGATCCTTTTGGCTTACTCTCTGTACCCCAATGAATATGGATACGCACTGGTGAGTCCCTGAGCCGAGGGAGTCCGAAAAGAATAACCGGTATACAGCAGCACCCCTGTTTTGGATGGATTTTCCAAAACAGGGGTGCTGTTTTTGCGGACTGGCGGGGCTCCGGAGCCCGGTCAGGAAGCATCCAAAAATTTGATCCGGCCCCAGGGACGGCTCAATGCCTTCACGTTGTCTTCCGGCTGCCCCTGTCCTACACTGGTTACGGGTCTGAGAGAACT
>JAXGWN010000325.1:0-2447 GCA_040773285.1 Bacillota bacterium | reverse complement strand
TCAGCAGATAGGGCATCATGTTAAGGATGAACGGGGATACGGACACCCCGATGGCCTGCAGCCGGTAGCCCAGGGCTTCCACTCCTCCGAACAGATAGGCTCCCAGCACCGCTCTGGCCGGGTTCCAGACGGCGAAGATCACCAGGGCGATGGCGATCCAGCCCCGGCCTCCGGACATGTTCTCAACCCAGCTGGGGGCCGAGGCCAGGGAAAGATAGGCTCCTCCCACACCGGCCAGCATTCCGCCGAACATGGTATACAGATAACGGAGACGGAATACGTTAACCCCCAGGGAATCCGCGGCTCCCGGATTTTCTCCGGTGGCCCGCAGGTTCAGTCCCATGTTGGTGCGAAACACATAGAACCACAGGAGAAACACCAGCAGATACGAAAAATACACCAGCAGATTGTGGTTGAAAAACACCCTGCCCAGTACCGGAATGTCCGCCAGCAGCGGAATGGCTATGGGCTTAAACTGCACCGGAGAAGGAATTCCCACGTAAGGCTTTCCCAGATATCCCGACAGTCCGGTTCCAAATATGGTCAGGGCCAGGCCGCTGACCACCTGATTGGCCTTCAGGGTAATGGTTACATAGCAGTGGATCAGGGCCAGCACAGCTCCCCCCACGGCAGCCATCAGGATACCCAGCAGAAGACTTTCTGTGGTGAAGCCCACCATATAGCCGGTGACGGCTCCCACCAGCATCATGCCTTCCAGACCCAGGTTCTGCACTCCGGAGCGTTCCGCAATGATTTCCCCGATGGCCACATACAGAATGGGAGTACCAGTGGTGATGGCGGCTGCCAGTATGGCAACGATAAGATCAAAACTCATGATATCCCCCCTCTACTTGATCACTTTGATCCGGTAGCGGGCCAGGATATCGCCCCCCAGAACAAAGAAGAGAATCGTGCCCTGCAGCATGGTGGCGGTGGCTGCGGGAATTCCATACATCTGAATGGAATACCCGCCGTTAATGAGGCCCCCGAACATCACCGATACCAGCATGATCACGAAGGGATTCAGTTTGGACAACCAGGCCACAATAATGGCCGAATATCCCAGGCCGATGGAAAGATGGGGATCCAGTTTATGTACCACACCGGATACCTCGGCCATACCGGCCATACCAGCCAGGGCCCCGGATACCAGCATCACCAGAATAATGTTCTTTCTCAGGTTCATTCCGGAATAACGGGCTACGTTGCGGCTTTCCCCGATCACCTTCACCTCGTAGCCCCAGCGGGTACGGGTAAGGACAAAATACAGAACCACTCCTATGGCCAGGGCGATCAGAAGTCCGGCATGGACCCGGCTGGATCCCAGCCGGGGCAGCCAGGCGTATTTCTCAAAGGTGGCCGTCTCCGGGAAACCGGAGCCTCCGGGGTTTTTCCAGGGACCATACACGAAATAGTCGATCAGGTTAATGGCCACATAGTTAAGCAGCAAGGAGGTGATAACCTCGTTCACATCCCAGATGGATTTGGCCAGACCGGGTATAAGAGCCCAGATGCCTCCGGCCAGCATGGCGGCCGCCATCATGGTGAGGATCATCAGGGGAGCCGGCATGGCCGGGAAAAACAGGGCTACGCCGGAAGCGGCAAAGGCTCCCAGAAGCAGCTGTCCTTCCGCCCCGATGTTCCAGACCACCATTTTAAAGGCCATGGCCACCCCAAAGCTGGCCAGCATCAGGGGAATGGCTTTCACGATGGTCTCAGAGATACCATACGCACTGAAAAAAGAGCTGCTCAGCATCACCTGGTAGACCCGCAGGGGGTTCTGTCCGGTCAGACCCAGAAAGATGGCGGCAAAGGCCAGAGCCATCAGCACGGAAGCGATGGGGACCGTGATGCCGATCCAGCGGGGGATCTGCAGTCTCTTTTCCAGAACGATTTTTCTTTTTCCGTTGGTCGGTTCTGTCATCTTATTCGCTCTCCTTCTTCCTGGCACCGGCCATCATCATGCCCAGTTCACCCACAACGGCCTCACCGATGGGCATAACGCCCATCAGTTCGCCCTCGTAGATCACCGCCACCCGGTCGGCCATCTTATAGATTTCCTCCAGGTCCTCGGAGATTAACAGAACCGCGGCACCCTCATTCTTCTGCTGGATCAGCACCTCATGCACATAATCGGTAGCCCCGATATCCAGACCCCGGATGGGATATACCGCCACCACCAGTTTGGGGTGGATGTCGGTTTCCCGGGCCAGCAGCAGTTTCTGCAGGTTTCCCCCGGACATCATTTTCACCGGACAGTCCACATTGGGAATTTTGATGTCGAAGCGCTGTACCATACTTTCCGCTTTCTTCCGGGTCTCCTTCAGATTCATCAGAAATTCATTTTTTTCGTCCGTCCAGATTACGCTGAAGGGCCGCTTCCGAACATTGCCCAACGACCGGTTGCGCCAGAACTGATCGGGATACACTTCGCCGTCCCAGCTCAC
>JAXGWN010000324.1:0-2452 GCA_040773285.1 Bacillota bacterium | reverse complement strand
TATTATTAAAATCAAGAGATTTTGAAAGGCGGTGCACGCATGAACGACCAGATTGGATTAGTGATTTATATTGTATTCTTCATCGGACTGGTATATCTGATGATTATCCGGCCCCAGAAAAAGGAACGGGCCCGTAAGGAACAGGTGATGAGCGCCCTGGAAAAAGGAGCCAAAGTGGTATCCTATTCCGGGATCCACGGAACCGTGACCAGCATCGACAGCGAAAAGGGACTGATTGAGCTGAATGTGGCCAAGGGTGTGGATATCGTGATGGAAAAGGCGGCTGTGGCCAGAGTCCTAAATTCTGAACAGGAATAATTCCAGAAACTCTTCCCCGGGGAAGAGTTTTCATCTGAACAGGCAAATACAACAGACAAAGGAGCAAATCGAATGGCTAAGAAAATGAGTGCCGTCAAACTGGCGGTTCTGGTCATCCTGATTGTGGCCTCGGCGGTGTTCTTCTTTGAACCCCTGGTGAGCCGCATCGGGCTGGGCCTGGACCTGCAGGGGGGCGTCCATGTGGTACTGCAGGCCAGACCGGAGGCGGGAAGCACGGTTACCGCCGATGAGATGCGTCAGCTGCAGTCCGTTATGAGGCAGCGGGTGGATGAGTTCGGGGTATCCGAGCCCATCATTCAGCTGTCCGGCGACGACCGGCTGGTGGTGGAACTGGCCGGGGTGGACGATCCGGAGCAGGCAGTGGAACTGATCGGAAAAACTGCCAAACTGGAGTTCGTCAATTCCGACGGCAAAGTGGTGGTGGACGGCAGCATGCTGAAGGACGCCTCCGCCCAGTATGGTGAAATGAACAAGCCGGAAATCCGGCTGGAGTTCAACACGGAGGGAGCCCGTCTGTTTGAGGAGGAAACCCGCCGTCTGGTGAGTTCCTACGGGGAGGGAGACCCCAACCGGGTGCTGTCCATCCATCTGGATGACGAGGTCCTGATGGCTCCCTTCGTCCGGCAGACCATTGCCAATGGGGTGGCATCCATCAGTGGAGGGATGGCCAGCCTGGAGGAGGCGGCCAACCTGGCCAGCCTGCTGCGGGGAGGAGCCCTGCCGGTCAGCACGGAAATCATCGAAAAACGGACCGTGGGTCCCACCCTGGGAAGCGATTCCCTGGACAGCAGTGTGACTGCCATTATCATCGGCCTTCTGCTGCTGGCGTTCTTTATGCTGCTGGTGTATCGTCTGCCCGGACTGGTGGCGGACCTGACCCTGCTGGTGTTCGGCCTTCTCCTGATGCTGGGGCTGCTGGCCTTCAATGCAGTGCTGACCCTGCCGGGAATGGCGGGAATTCTCCTGACCGTGGCCATGGCCGCTGACGCCAACATCATCATCTATGAACGGATCAAGGACGAACTGAGAAGCGGAAAGACCCTGCGGGCCGCCGTGGAGTCCGGTTTCAACCGGGCTTCCCTGACCATTCTTGATTCCAACATCACCACCATCATCGGAGCCGCCGTGCTGTTCCAGTTTGGAGCCGGTTCCATCCGGGGCTTTGCCCTGACCCTGATGATCGGGATTGCCGCCAATATGATCACCGCCCTGCTGCTGACCCGGGGAATCATGCGTCTTGTTGTGCAGATTCCTGCCTTCCAGAATAAGGGCCTGTATGGTTCCGGGCTGAAAGGGGTGGAACTGAAATGAGACAGATTCAATTCAGCAAAAAAAGAAAACTCTGGTACGCCCTTTCCCTGGTGGTTATTGTGGCCGGTCTGATTTCCCTGGCAGCTCAGGGACTCAACTACGGCATCGATTTCACCGGGGGAAACATCCTGGACGTTACTTTCAGCGAATCCCGCACCATCGGGGAGGTCCGTGAACTGCTGGACGGAGAGGGCCTCCAGTACAATGTACAGGAGGCCGGGGGCAGCCAGTTTATCATCCGGACCCAGGAACTGGAGGAATCCCGTTCCGACCAGCTGCTGGATTCCCTGGAGTCCTCCCTGGGCACCTTTGAGATTCAGAGAAACGAAAAGGTAAGCGCTGTGGTGGGCGGGGAACTGACCCGCAATGCCCTTCTGGCCCTGGCCATCGCTGCGGTGCTCATGATCATCTATATCACCTTCCGGTTTGAGTTTTTCAATGGCCTGGCTGCAGTACTGGCATTGGTTCACGATGTGCTTGTGACAGTGGGGATTTTCTCCATCCTGCAGATCGAGATCAACTCCGCCTTTGTGGCCGCCCTGCTGACCATCGTGGGTTACTCCATCAATGACACCATCGTGATTTTCGACCGGATCCGGGAGAACCTGAACAAAAAGATGAAAATGGGTGTGGAGGAAGTGGTGGATCTCAGCATCAGCCAGAGCCTGTTCCGCTCCATTTCCACTTCCGTGGCCCTGATGCTGGTACTATTGAGCCTGTACTTCCTGGGGGGAGCCACCATCCGGGATTTCGTTCTGGCCATGCTGATTGGTGCCATCTTCGGAACCTATTCCTCTATCTT
>JAXGWN010000323.1:0-2463 GCA_040773285.1 Bacillota bacterium | reverse complement strand
TCCCCGGCATACGGGCGATGGCAGCGATTTCCTCCAGAGATTCCGGGGTATCCAAAAAACCGATCCGGTGCATTCCGGTATCGATCTTGATGTGCACCCTGATGACGGCATCCCGCCGCAGGGCCACCTGGGCCAGCTTCTCCGCCTGCCTCAGATTGAACACCGTCTGCATGATGTCAAAGGAGATCAGGTGGTCATAGTCCACCCAGTCGGTGTACCCCATGATCAGGATGGGTTTGGTGACCCACTTCTTCCGGAGATCAATGGCCTCGGACAGCACCGCCACCCCAAAGTAATCGCTGTATTCCTCCAGGGCGTCCTTGGCGATTTTATCGGCTCCGTGGCCATATCCGTTGGCCTTGATTATGCTCATGATCCGGGTCTCCGGATCAAGACACTGCTTCACCTGCCGGATGTTGTGCCGGATGGCGCTCAGATTGATTTCAGCCCAGACTAGTCTCATTGTGTCACTCCTAACAGATTCTGTACAACAGCCCCACCGGCGGGCGGCTTTCCTCCACCTCCCGGTAGGCACCGTTAAGGTATCCGGTGAGATCCCCGGCTTTCATAAAGTCCGTGCTCAGTTCCCGGGCGGCCAGGTCTCCGGCCAGGCCATGGAGAAATACCGCCGCCTGGGCAGCACCGAAGGCCGGAATTCCCCGGGCGGCCAGGGCCCCCAGAATACCGGCCAGCACGTCTCCGGAGCCACCGGTGGCCAGACCGGGATTCCCCGTGGAATTGATGCCCACCCTGGTTCCGTCGCTGATCAGGGTCCGGCTCCCCTTGAGAACCGCCACAGCCCCGTATCGGGCGGCCAGTTCCCGTACCGCCCATACCCGGTCCCGGTCAATCTCATCGGCGGACAGGCAAAGGAGTCTGGCAGCCTCCCCGCTGTGGGGGGTAAGGATCAGGGTGCCTGCCGGCCGTACCGGCACCTGGGAATCCGCCAGATGATACAGACCGTCGGCATCCAGCACGGTGATCCCTTTGTACGAGGCAAGGAATTTCTCCACCAGACCCCGGCTTTCCGGTGTCCGCCCCATGCCGGGACCCAGAACCACCGCATCCCTTGCGGAGGCCTCCTGAAGCAGTTCCGGCAGGCTTTCCTCCGTCAGAAATCCCCCGTGATGGGCTGCCGGATAACTCATGGGCTCTGTCAGTTTCTTTTCCATAATATCGTTGAGACTGGCCGGCACAAAAACCGTGACCAGACCGGCCCCGGCCCGCACCGCCGCCTCTGCGGCCAGCACCACTGCCCCGGTAAGTCCCGGAGATCCTCCGGCGATCAGCAGTTTTCCCTGATCCCCCTTGTGAATGTCCGCCGGTTTTTCCCCCAGCAGGTCCCGGACCAGCAGACGGTCTGTCAGGATATACTCCTGGGAAAAATCCTCCCAGATCTTCCGGGGAATGGAAATATCCCCCACAAAGATCTGTCCGGAGCGTTTCAGCGGATCCAGATAAAGGCCGGTCTTGGGTACCCCGAAGGTGACCGTCACGTCCGCCTCCATCACCGTATCCCCACCCCCGGTGTTGCTGTCCAGCCCCGAAGGAATATCCACCGCTACCTTCACCGCAGAGCTTTCATTGTACCAGTGCATCAGCTGGAGGGGATAGTCCTTCATGGAACCGTGGAATCCGGTCCCGAAAACCCCGTCCACCAGAATGTCCGCCGAGGCGATCACCCGGCGGGCCCGTTCCGGTTCATGGTAGGTGACAAACAGGTCCCGGGGGATGTCCATCTTCTCCAGGATCTGCCACTGGGTCTTGGCGTCCCCCAGATACTCCCCCTCCAGGCAGGACAGGACCAGCACCACGTCGGCTCCCATATTGAACATATGACGGAACACAGCCAGGGCGTCCCCGCCGTTATTGCCCTTGCCGGCCAGAATGGCCGTCCTGAGGCCACAGGCCTCCAGATGGCCGGTGAGATAGTCCACCACCCGCAGGGCCGCATTTTCCATAAGAACCATCCCCGGCATCCGGAACCGCTCCTTGGCCAGAAGATCGATGGTCCGTATTTCCTTTCCCTCAACGATTCTCACAGGTATCCTCCCCCACGGCCACCGCCAGGGCCATGGTCTTCTCGTGACTGATGCTGAGATGCACCCGGCCGATTCCCAGATCCCGGGCCAGTTCTTCCGCCCGGTTGTGCAGCCGGTAGCCCGGGGCCCCGGAAGGAAGCCGCACCACTTCGATGTCCCGGAGATCCAGGGCGAAAATTCCCTGACCGCAGACCTTGAGAAAGGCCTCCTTGGCGGCAAACCGCCCGGCCAGTCCCTGCCAGAGGTGTCCCCCCTCCCGGCAGTCCTTCTGTTCCTGCTCCGTGAAGACCCGGTCCCGTCCGGACAGGCCGAGAAAGTCGTTGGGGGTGACGGCGCCGCCGGTGGCCTCGGCGATCCGCGCCGCGGTCTCGCGGCCGATCCAGACCTCCGGATCGTTGCACAAGGCCGTCACCGCGGCCGG
>JAXGWN010000322.1:0-2474 GCA_040773285.1 Bacillota bacterium | reverse complement strand
TTCTCTTCCGGATTTCTTCAATGATCCTGGCGAAATGGGCAGCCCCCCCGTCCGGAATATCATCCCGGGTTACAGTGGTAACCACTACGTGCCGGAGCTTCATCTCCTCCACGGCCTGGGCCAGGTGAACCGGCTCCATGGGATCCACCAGTTCCGGGCTCCCCTTGGTGACATTGCAGAACCGGCAATTCCTGGTGCAGACACTGCCGAGCACCATAAAAGTGGCGGTTCCCTTCCCGTAGCATTCCATTTTATTGGGACAGTTGGCCTCCTGACACACCGTGTGCAGGGACAGACTGTTCAGTATTTTTTTTACCTCATTGATCCGCTTGGGATCCTGGTATTCCACTTTCAGCCATTCCGGCTTTCTCATTGTACTCATTCTCTGTCTCATCCTTTCCTGCCCGCGTTCCGGGCGGGTCATCTGCTTTTTTTCTGGCCATCTCCACCAGCAGGTCGATTTTTCCGGCTACAAATTCATAGCCTTCCTTATTATGGGGCCTAATGCAGCGGGTACAGTCCTTCACTCCACTTTCCAGATAACGGAACGAGCCACCACATTGATCCCCCAGGGCATACAGGGGGCAGAAACAGAACAGGCAGTTAAACTGCTCGGGTGAAACCCCTTTATGGCAGGGGAAAAACTCACATCGCCTGTTCTGGACAAATTTATAATTCTCCATTGCCTCACCTTTCTTGTGCAGTCCGCCCCGGTTAATGTGAAACATTTCTTTTGCTGGTTCTCCCTTCAGAAAAAGGAAATACAGGCTTTCCGGAGACTATTACGTAACGGACAGTTGACCGCAATCGGGGCAGAGCGGTGCTGGCCGCCGGCATTCCGGTCACTTCTTGATTATATCGGTTTATCAAAAAAAGTTACAGGAAAAAAAGGATTTTGCCGGGAAAAGTAGAAATAGTCCCACATGCGATGTTAGACATCTAAACCACAGGAGGTAAGAAGATGAAAACACTCTTCAAATCCGCAGTATTGCTATTGGTATTCATGATGCTCTTTTCTTTTACGGCCTGCTCTCAGTCCGCTGAGCCCCCGGCCAGTGAAGAGCCCCCGGCCAGCGGTGGGGAAACCCCCGAGGAGCCTGCAGAGGAACTGCCGGCAGTTGCTCTGGTTCTTAACGGACCGGTAAGTGACATGGGCTGGAATGCTTCCGGTTACAGCGGTCTCGTTAAGATCGAAGAAAACTTCGGCGCTGAGATCTCTTACACAGAGAGCGTTGCCCAGTCCGATATGGAAGACGTTCTGAGAAACTATGCTGTGGCTGGATTTGAGCTGATCTTTGCTCATGGATCCCAGTTCCAGGATGCTGTTATCAACACATCCTCCCAGTTCCCCGACACCACTTTCGTTATCGTTAACGGAAATGCTGACGGCTATGACAACATCGTCTGCGTACAGGTTGCCGACGAAGAGCAGGGCTTCCTGATGGGTGCATTTGCTGCCCTGATGACCGAAACCGGAACCGTTGGAGTTATCGGTGGTGCTGAGATTCCCCCGATCACTAACGCTGTAAAAGGCTTCGAGGTAGGTGCAGCCTATATTGACAGCAGCGTGGAAGTTCTGTCCGCAATGACCGGATCTTTTGACGACATTACTGCCGCCAAGGAAACCGCACTGGCCTTCATCGACAATGGTGCAGACTACATTGCCGCCATTGCCAATCAGGCAGGCCTGGGCCCGCTGGAAGCCACCGCTGAAAAAGGCGTATAGTCCATCGGAGCCAACACTGACCAGTTTGAACTGGCCCCCACCTCTGTAGTTACCAGCGTGGTTAAGGACGTATCCATGGCCTACAACTTCGCTTACCAGACCTATATTGAGGGTGGATTTACACAGAGCATCTACAGAATCGGAACCAAGGAAGGTCTGATCTTCTTCTCTCCCTACCACGACTTTGAGGACCATGTTCCCCAGGACGTACGGGACAGAATGGCTGAAGTGATCGCTGAACTGGAAGCCGGAAACATAACCATTCTTTAGTACCTCTCCAGTATATACTGTTAAACCGTGTGTCAAGAAAGCCCCTGGCCCCACAGGGGCTTTCTTGCTGCCTGAATACAGATGAAGAGCCGGGGATGATTCCACCGGCTCTTCATTTTCTCATGCCTATATACATTTCTCCCGGGGTCTCTTCTTAGTGAAGGGAATGCTTTCACCGCAGTCCGAAGAGAGGCCGCTTCCAAATCCTAGTACGCAATATCGGGGACGGTTATGCTGCCATCGCTGAGTCCCTGGATCACCTCATCCAGTTTCTCCTGAACCCCCGCTGGAATCCTGTCTTCAAAGTTATGGTACGGAGAGTAATACACAGCCCCCTCACCCACTCCAAACCGGCTGATTTCCGGCTTCAGTTCCCCTGCCATATACTTCTCGTAGGACAGAAGGAATGGAACCGATATATCCTTGATCACGCTGACTGCAACAGTGTCCGGAGCAGCCTCAGACTGGTCTCCACCGG
>JAXGWN010000321.1:0-2499 GCA_040773285.1 Bacillota bacterium | reverse complement strand
CTTCCGGGTAACTGGAGGTTTGGTGTTTTCATCATTTTATTTGTACAACCTGGTACGTTCCATCGATGGCTGTATAAGTGATCTGCCGGTTCCCGGCTGTTTTCAGTTCAATCAGCAGTCCGGAGGCATACAGGGTATTTCCTGCTGATATGGTGACAAAGCTCTGATTGTGTTCCAGCCGTATATGGGAATTCCTCAGGAAGACATCCCTTGCCGCCTTTATTGTTACGTCGCTGTCAGCTGAAGTCCCGGTTATCTTAAGGCTGTCCAGCAGTACGCTGCCACCCGAGGATTCCAGGACAATGTTGCGGTTTGCCTCCAGGGTTACGCCGACGGTCTGCTGGGGATAGATCTCAATGTTACCGGTGTTTTTTATGGTCATTGTGAAGATACCACCCGTTCCACTGGAAGGAACAGAGAAATCTCTGTACAGATATAGAATTTCCTGACTGGGGGTATAGTTCAGAAGATCGGCCTGGCTATAATAGTCCCAGTCATTGTTGCTTTCATTCCAGTGAAAGGCAACATCGTCACCACCGGGTTGCGGATCCGGCCGTTCATCTCCCGGGTCCCCTCCACCGGGGTCTGGGGGTGGGGGTGGTGTCCCCGGGTTCAGGGCAACGGCCGGACGGACCGCCTGGTGGAAGACCACCGGGATATCCGGGGGGGTCCCTGAACTGAGGGTGATGGTCACCACCGGGGACCGGCTGAAGTTCTGAATACCGAAGGCGGCTTTTCCGACCGCACTGAAGGAATCGGTTTTTCCGTCTGCTGTGCGGGTGAGCACGCCGGAACCGCTGTCCATCTGCCAGATGATGTCATCCAGGGTGAGAATGCTTTCGTCTTCCCCGGAGATGCTCTGGGTGCCGGAATGCCGTACGTCCTCCCGGATCCGGGCGGCAGCCAGCCGGATGTCTCCCCGCAGGGAGGTGGAATCCAGCTGGGAGCGGGTATAGCGGGCCACAAAGGTAAAGGCCGGGAAGGCAACCACAATAAGAGTTGCGGTCAGGGCCATGGCCACCAGCAACTCAAGAAGGGTAAATCCTCTGCGGTTTTTTATGTGCCTTCCGTACATACGATCACTCCCGTGTCAGGACTGAGAGGGTAAGGTCTGTGCTGTCCGGGGGACGGACCGTTAAGGTTATCTCGGTGAGTCCCGTTCCGGTATGGGTCCCGATACGGATTTCCACAGGGTAGGAGATGGTCCCTATTTCCCGGTTCCCCTGATACAGGGGACCGCTGCCGGCAAATCCGTTGATACTGAGATAACCGGAGCGTTCAGCAGCGTCCATGGACTTCAGATCCTCCAGATAAGAGGTGGCCAGGGCCAGGGAGTCCAGGCGCTCCTGCCCCATCTGTCTTCCCTGCAGTCCGGAAAAGACGGTCTGACTGATCAGGACTGCGATCAGGGAGATGAAGAAAATGGCCAGAATCAGTTCGATCAGGGTCATGCCCCGGCGGTTTTTCAGGTTCATTGATTCACCACCCTAGGGGGTTCCTGCAGTTGCCGCGATGTCCGGGTCTATTTCCACCGGGGTGGAAACAAAGATCAGTTCCAGGGCTCCGTTGACGGTTTCTGCAGAGGAGGTCAGGGAAAAGGAACTGACCAGGATCCGGCGGGGATTGTCCTCCAGCAGACGGATGTATTCCAGCAGGCCGTCCCTGGTGCCCTGCAGGGTCACATAGGTGCGGATTCTGCGGACTGGCAGGGGGTAAAGTCCTTCGCCCTCTGCCAGATCATCCTGCTCCGTCTCCTCTGCGTATTCCGGGAATGTTTCATACAGGGAAGTAAGCCTGGTGGCCTCCGGCAGTGAGGAAGCATCGTCGAGGAACTCCACACCGGTGAGACGGACTCCGCTGCGGGCGGCATTGCCGGCCAGCAGCATCAGAATGTCTTCCTGGTTCTGACCGGAGAAGAAACGGCTGCCAGCCTTTTCTATATCTCCCAGCACTTCCATGTACCGGAGTTCCACCACCGGAGACAGGGAATCACCGGAAAGGCGTCCGCTGGTCATCCGGGCGGCCTGCAACCGGGGCTCCAGTTCAGAGACCTGACTGAGATAAGGCAGATACCAGGCAGTGGCTGCAAAGTACAGGGCGGCCAGCAGAAGAATAATTCCGATCAGGGCGATGGCCTGTCTGGGGGTGACGTTCTGTTTGAGATCAATCAACGGAGTCACCTCCCGGAGTGTTGAGATGGCAGATGGCGCTGAAGGCATATCCTCCGGCTCCGGTTTCCTGCAGGGATGGCACCGAGATGTCACGGATCTCCGGAAACTCCCGTAACGACCCCTGAAAACCGCTGAGAGCAGACACGCTGTCTGCGGTGCCCTGGATCCGGATCTCGCCGGATCCGGCACTGATCGCCGTTACGGTAAGCCCGGCTGGTGCTGCAGAGAGAATCTGCCGGGTCTCCCGGGTGGTCAGAGTGGTCTCCTGTTCCAGTGATACGACAGTGGCTTCCAGTTTTTCCTGGTACTGCCGGGCTGCCCGGATGTT
>JAXGWN010000320.1:0-2505 GCA_040773285.1 Bacillota bacterium | reverse complement strand
AGGAGTAACAGGATGGCAGGAATATTCGGAACATTATACGTGGCCAACAGCGGAATGCGGGCCATGCAGGAATCCATAAATACATCGGCCAACAATATCGCCAATTCCCAGACGGAAGGGTATTCCCGGAAGCGGGTGAACCTGGTGACCAATGCGCCCCAGTACTATATGGGGATTGGGGAGATTTCCACCGGGGTGCGGATTGATTCAGTAACCCGGATACGGGATGAGTTTCTGGACCGGCAGGTCCGGGCGGAGCGGGGCCGGTTTGCCACCTATGAGGCAAAAAACGAGATACTGGGCAAGGTGGAGACCATTTTCCGGGAGCCCTCGGAAACCGGCCTCAATAAGGCCATGTCGGAGATGTGGGATGCCTGGCAGGAACTGTCCAAGACCCCGGAAAACTCCACGGCCCGGACCATTGTCACGGAGCAGGCCAGGACCTTTACCGATATGCTGAACCATATGGCCACCCAGCTGCAGGAGACCCGGGGGGAGGTCCATTCAGGGATAGCCAAGAGCACCCTGGATGTGAACACCCTGGTGGAGCAGATCCGGACTCTGGACAATCAGATTATCAATCTGACCACCGACGGAATCCTGCCCAACGATCTTCTGGACAGCCGGGATCTGATGCTGGACAAGCTCTCCGATCTCACCAATTTCAAGGTGGTCCCTCAGGCGGACGGGGGCATCTCCCTGACCATCGGGGGAGAGGAAATGGTGAAGGGAAAAGTCCAGACCATGATGTCCACGGTCAAGTCAGTGGAGCCTCAGGTAGATGGTGGCGGTAATATCATCGGCTATGAAGTAGTGCTGGTCCCCGGAGGGGACGAGCGGCAGAACGGAGTCAATCTGACAATCAGTGGCTCGGATCTTCCGGCCGGACTGGAGAACCTGAAGGCCGGGGACGTGGTATTTCATCATCCGGGGGATCTGGAGGGGACTCCGGATCCGGATAATTTTGAAAAGTTTGTTCCCACCAACGGCCGGCTGGCCGGTCAGCAGATGCTGCTGACCGAACTGGACGGATATGAGGCGGAACTGGACAATCTGGCCCGCAGTGTGGCCGGACTGGTCAATACGGTGCACCAGAGATCTGTGGATCCCACAGATCCTTCGGGTCCGTATCTGGCAGACGGGATTGCCTTTTTTGTAGCCGGAGATGGCGGGACGGAGATCAATGCCTCCAGCATCCGGGTGAATCAGGTTCTGCTGGACGATGTCAGTCAGATTAATGTGGGGAAATATAAGGGCGGGGCAGACGGAGACGGATCCAGGGCCCTGGCCATTGCCCAGCTCAGAAACGTGCGGATGAATGTGGGTACGGATAAGGTTGAGGATATTAAAGACAGATTCGATCCGGAAACCATGACGGTAGCCAATGATGCTGGTGGAGACACCACGGACAATTATTTTAAGAACTCGGTGGCCAGGCTGGGGGTCAGTGCCCAGCAGGCCATCCGGATGATGGACAACCAGGAAGCCCTGCTGAATCAGATGAATGAGCGGCGGGAATCCATTTCCGGGGTGTCCATCGATGAAGAGGTCAGTGACCTGATCAAATTCCAGAACGGGTATGCGGCCAACGCCCGGGTGATGAGCACCCTGGTGACCATGCTGGACACCCTGATTAACATCGCCAGATAGGAGGTGCGGATATGCGGGTAACCAACAGAATGCTGGGGGAAGGATTCCTCATCAATTTACGGAAAAATCTGAGGAATATGCAAAGGATTCAGAATCAGCTGTCCACCGGCAAGGAAGTGTACCGTCCCTCCGATGATCCCTTTAAGGTGGCCAGGGCCATGACCCTGGAGACCGCCATCGGACGGAACGTGCAGTTTGAAAGAAATATGGAGGACTCCCTGGGCTGGGTGGAAAACAATGATAGTGTGCTGGAGGCGGCTGGAGAAGTGCTGGGCAGGGTCCGTGAACTGCTGCTCGCTGCTGCCAATGATACTCAGGGAAGTGCGGAACATAAGGCCATTGAGGCGGAGGTCCGCCAGCTGGTTACCAGCCTGGCTGAGATCGGAAACTCCAATTATGACGGAAGATATGTTCTGGGGGGACAGAAGACTACGGAGCCTCCCTTCAGGATTGATGGGGACGGGATGCTCACCTATGACGGCGATACCGGAAGCCTGAACCGGGAACTGCTGCCGGGGGTGTCCATGGCCATCAATGTGACCGGAGCCCAGTTTCTGGGGGATCCTGAAGCTACCGACGACAGCAACATGGCAGTAACTCTGAACAGGATCCTTGAGGCGCTTGGATCCCTGTCCGGTGGAGGGGCCGGGAATCCGGATTCCGGTGAACTGGGAGGCGAACTGCTGAAGAACCTCGATGTCCATATAGAGAATATGCTGAATCTGCGGACCGGAAACGGGGCCAGACAGAAGCGGCTGGAGACTCTGCTTCAGAGAAACGGGGATGAGACCCTGGGGATGCAGGAGCTTCTCTCCAAGACCGAGGACATTGACTTTGCCGAGAAGATCATGCAGT
>JAXGWN010000319.1:0-2506 GCA_040773285.1 Bacillota bacterium | reverse complement strand
CCCATGGGGGGATGCTGATCCAGCAGAAAATTATGGATCTTCTCACTGCCCGGGGCGTGGAGCCGGCTCTTCCCGGGGAGTTTACCCGCCGGGCCTTTCTCAATGGCAAACTTGACCTGATTCAGGCGGAATCCATTCTGGATGTTATTGAGGCTACCAGTGAACGGGGCCTGACGCTGGCAGCAGCCCAGCTGGAGGGGGAACTGTCACGGGAGATTGAAGACGTCCATGAGGGCCTTTTGCGGCTGATTGCCCACACCGAAGCTTTGCTGGATTTTCCGGAGGATGAGGTGGATACCCTTCCGGAAGAACAGATCCGGCTGATGGCGGGACAGTATCGGGACAGCCTGAGGTCTCTGACCGCCAGTTTCCGGCAGGGAAGACTGGCCCGGGAAGGGATCCGGATGGTTCTGGCAGGGCGTCCCAATGTGGGGAAATCCAGTCTTCTAAATGCACTGCTCAGGGAGAACCGGGCCATTGTTACGGATATTCCAGGAACCACCCGGGATACCATTGAGGAAAAACTGAACCTGGACGGACTGCTGCTGAGGGTGGTGGATACCGCTGGTATCCGGGATACCGGGGATCCGGTGGAGAAGATGGGAGTGGACCGGAGCCGGCAGGCGGTGGAACAGGCGGATGTTGTCCTTCTGCTTCTGGACGCCACAGCCGGGTACACTCCGGAGGACAGCCGGATTGAACAGGACCTGACTGAGGCAGGAAAGAGTTATTTCCGGGTCTGGAATAAAGGGGACCTGACAGAAAATCCGGAGGGATTCCGGGAGGGGGATCTGGTGGTTTCAGCCCGGAGGGACATCCGCTTTGATGCCATCAGCGGGGAGATCCGCGCCCGGGTACATCTGGATACCACCCTCAGTACAGCCAGGACGGTGACCCGGCTGCGGCATCATCAGCTTCTGACCCTGGCGGCAGATCATCTGGATTCCTTTCTGGCAGGGTTTGCGGCCGGTATGCCTCTGGATTTTCTCAGCATAGATCTGCGCAGTGCCTGGGAGGCACTGGGAGAGGTGCTGGGACGAAATGTGACGGAAGATATCTTTGACCGGATTTTTTCCGAGTTCTGTGTAGGAAAGTAGGAAATATGATGAGTTTTCAGGCGGAGAATTATGATGTGATTGTCATCGGGGGAGGGCATGCCGGCTGTGAGGCAGCGCTGGCTGCCGCCCGGCTGGGTTCCAGGACCCTTTTGCTGACCCTGACCATCGACAATATTGCCCTGATGCCCTGCAATCCTTCGGTTGGTGGACCGGCCAAGGGGCATCTGGTACGGGAAATCGATGCCCTGGGAGGGGAAATGGGCCGCAATGCGGACAGAAACACCATACAGATCCGGATGCTGAACACCAGAAAGGGACCGGCGGTCCGGGCACTCCGGGCCCAGGTGGACAAGGACCGGTACCGGATCACCATGAGACAGGTTCTTTTCTCCCAGGAGAACCTTTCTATACGGCAGGCCATGGTTCAGAAACTGATCTATGATCAGGCAGGTGCAGTCTGTGCAGTGGTTACGGCAGAAGGTGCCCGGTACGGGGCCCGCTCCGTGGTACTTACCGGGGGAACGTATCTTCGGGGAAGAATCATTCTGGGGGATCTCTATGAACAGGGAGGGCCTGGAGGCCAGCCCTCGGCTGAGAGCCTGACAGCTTCCCTGGAGGAGCGGGGAATCCGTATGGGAAGATTCAAGACAGGAACTCCGCCCCGGCTGGACCGACGCACCATCGACTTCTCCAGGATGGAGGAACAGCCCAGTTTTGGGGATCAGTACCGCTTCTCCTTTCTGGATTACGGATACAGAAACCCCCAGGTTTCCTGTTATCTTACCTATACCAGCGGGGATACCCACCGGATCATCGGAGAGAATATACATCGTTCCCCTTTGTTTTCCGGACAGATTAAGGGGACAGGCCCACGCTACTGTCCATCCATTGAGGACAAGGTGGTGCGCTTTGCTGATAAGGCCCAGCATCAGATTTTTGTGGAGCCGGAGGGCCTCGAGTCTTCAGAGATGTATATTCAGGGGCTGTCCACCAGCCTTCCTCTGGATGTACAGCGCCAGTTACTGACCACCATACCGGGATTGGAACGGGCAGAGATCGTGCGTCCGGGGTATGCCATTGAGTATGATTATGCCGATCCCACCCAGCTGGCCGCCACCCTGGAGGTTAAGGGGGTCCCCGGACTCTTCCTGGCGGGACAGATTAACGGCACTTCAGGATATGAGGAGGCAGCTGCGCAGGGACTTCTGGCAGGGGTGAATGGAGCCCGCCGGGCTTTGGATCAGGAGTTGGTGATGCTGGAACGTTCCACCAGCTATATTGGTGTTCTCATTGACGATCTGGTTACCAAGGGGACGGATGAGCCGTACCGGATGTTTACCGCCCGCTCGGAATACCGCTTGCTGCTCAGGCAGGATAATGCTGATTTGCGGCTTACTCCCCTGGGATATCAGTGGGGGCTGATTACCGGAGAACGCTTCAGGCTTTTT
>JAXGWN010000318.1:0-2518 GCA_040773285.1 Bacillota bacterium | reverse complement strand
CCTCAACGTCTCCATTTTCATGGTGGGGATCGGAGGCCTGGATTTCCTGTACCAGCGATACGACTACAAAAAAGGTCTCCGGATGACCAAACAGGAGATCAAGGAGGAATATAAGGATCTGGAGGGAGACCCCAGACTGAAGTCCTTCCGGAAAAGCAAGCAGCGGGAGATGAGCGCCCAGCGGATGATGCAGGCGGTGCCGGAAGCCACTGCGGTGATCACCAACCCCACCCACTTCGCCGTGGCCATCCTGTATGAAAGCGGCCAGATGGAAGCCCCCCTGGTGGTGGCCAAGGGGCAGGACCTGGTGGCCCTGAAGATCCGGGAGATCGCGGAAGGGGCCGGGGTGCCGGTGATCGAGAACCGGGAACTGGCCCGGATGATGTACCGGGAAGTGGAAATCGGGCAGGAAATCCCGGTCAGCATGTACCGGGCCATGGCGGAGATTCTGGCTGTGGTGTACAAAATGAAAAAAAAGGGAGTGTAGCAGATGGAGAACCGGGCAGGCGCCATGGTGCAGAAATTTAATAAAAGCATGGACATCGCCCTGGCTCTGGCTGTGGTGGGGGTTATCGGGCTGATTGTGCTGCCGGTGCCTCCGGGAATGCTGGACCTTCTGCTGGTGGTGAACATCAGTCTGTCGGTCACCGTACTGGTGCTGACCCTGTTCACCCGGCACGTACTGGAGTTCAGCGTGTTTCCCACGCTTCTGCTGCTGCTGACCCTGTTCCGGCTGGGGCTTAACCTGGCCAGCACCAAACTGATCCTTTCCGACGGAAACGCCGGGGAGGTGATCAATGCCTTTGCCGGTTTCGTGGCCGGAAACAACTTCGTGGTGGGGGCTGTGGTATTTGTCATTATTATTATCATTCAGCTGCTGGTTATTACCAGCGGAGCCTCCCGGGTGGCCGAGGTGGGCGCCCGGTTCACCCTGGATGCCATGCCGGGAAAACAGATGGCCATCGATGCGGACCTGAACGCCGGGATGATCCAGGAGGAGGAGGCCAGAGCCCGCCGGGAGGCCCTTCAGCAGGAGGCGGACTTCTACGGGGCCATGGACGGATCCTCCAAGTTCGTCAAGGGGGACGCCGTGGCCGGCATCGTGATCACCATCATCAACCTGGTGGGGGGGATCGCCATCTTCGTGGGCCAGAGGGGCCTTGGCTTCGCCGAGGCCATCGACAGGTTCGGGAAACTGACCATCGGTGACGGCCTGGTGAGCCAGGTGCCCGCGGTCCTTATTTCCGTGGCCTCCGGGATCCTGGTGACCCGGGGGGCCACCAGCCAGGGATTCGGCAGCCAGCTGTCCTCCCAGCTGTTTTCCCGCCACAAGGTCCTGATGGTCACCACCCTCCTTCTGGCTGTATTCGCCCTGGTGCCCGGGTTTCCCACCCTGCCCTTTCTGGCTCTGGCCGTCCTGATGGGCTTTCTTTCCTTCCTTCTGAAGACCGATGAGAAAAACCAGGGTATGGCCCGGGAGGAGGAGACCCGGCAGGCGGCTGCCGCCGAGGCCCGGCCCAAGACGGAGACCAGGGTGGCCCCCCGGCAGATCGACACCCTGTCCATTGAGATCAGCTACGGGCTTCTGCCGCTGATCGATGAAAGCGCCAGTGGGGATCTGCTGGAGCGGATCCTGATGGTCCGCCGTCAGGTGGCCACCGATATGGGGATCGTGATTGCCCCCATCCGGATCCGGGACAACCTGCAGCTGGGACCCAACGAATACACCATCCTGATCCGGGGGAACCCGGTGGGCCACGGGGAGATCTACGTGAACCGTTTCCTGGTGATGGATCCCGGCAACGGGGAGTTTCAGGTGGACGGGATTCAGACCGTGGAGCCCACCTTCGGGCTGAAGGCCCTGTGGGTGGACGAGGCCGGAAAGGATAAGTCCCAGATGTACGGTTACACCGTGGTGGATCCCACCACGGTGCTGGTGACCCATCTGAAGGAGATCATCACGGGGCACGCCGACGAACTGATCGGGCGCCAGGAGGTCCAGAAGATTCTGGACGGGGCCAAGGAAAATTACTCAGTGGTCATCGAGGAACTGATTCCCGGGATCCTGAGCCTGGGGGAGGTCCAGAAGGTGCTGCAGGGGCTTCTCCGGGAAGGGGTGTCCATTGCCGACATCGGCACCATTCTGGAAACCCTGGCCGATTACGGGCCCCTCAGCAAGGATACGGAGATCCTCACCGAGTACGTCCGCCACGCCCTGAGCCGGACCATTGCCGGCCAGTACAGAAATTCCAATGGAAAACTCTGCGTGATCACCTTAAGTTCCGCCCTGGAGGACCGCATTGCCGGAAGCATCCAGAAGTCCCTGCAGGGCTCCTTCCCGGCCATTGACCCGGATCTGACCAGCCGGATCCTCCACAGCCTCAACGAGCAGCTGGAGATGAGTTCCCTGGTCTGTGAGCAGGCGGTGGTGCTGGCTGCCCCCAAAATACGGGCAGCCTTCCGGAACCTGATCGCCTCCGCCTTCCCCAAGGTGGGGGTCCTGTCCATCAATGAGGTG
>JAXGWN010000317.1:0-2519 GCA_040773285.1 Bacillota bacterium | reverse complement strand
GTGCATTACAGGAGGGTTATTCATGAATATTGCTTTTTTCCTGTTGCCCAAAAGTGAAGTAATCTATCTTAACGATAAATCCACTCTCCGGCAGGCCATCGAACGGATGGAGTACCACAACTACAGTGCGGTGCCGGTGGTGAGTGATGGAGGAATTTATGTGGACACCCTGACCGAGGGTGACATTCTCTGGTACATGAAGAATACGAAAGGTCTTACCTTTGATACGGCCAGCCAGTTTTTCATCCGGGATATTCCCCGCCAGAGGGAAATGAAATCCGTAAACATAGACGCGGAAATGATCGATCTGATTGAACTGGCCAAACTTCAGAACTTTGTGCCGGTGGTGGATGACCAGGGAGTTTTCATCGGAATTGTCCGGCGCGGTGATATCATCAATTACTGTTTTGACCGGATTAAATGATATCGCACAAAACACCGCATGAAATGCGGTGTTTTTGTGGGAACGGGGAGGATATGCTATGACCATCAGTGAACAGTCGGTGAGGCTTCACGCCAAAGTCAGGGGAAAAATAGAAATTAACAGCAGGGTGCCACTGGAGACCAGTCTTGATCTCAGCCTGGCCTATACTCCGGGAGTGGCTGAACCCTGCCGCCGGATCCATCAGGAACCGGATCTGGTGTACCAGTATACCAGCCGTGGAAACATGGTGGCCATTGTTACGGATGGCACCGCAGTACTGGGTCTGGGAGACATTGGAGCGGAGGCCAGTCTTCCGGTGATGGAGGGCAAGGCGATCCTTTTCAAGGAATTCGGCGGCGTGGATGCTTTTCCTTTGTGCCTGAACACCAAAGATCCCGGGGAGATTGTGAGCATCGTAAAGGCACTGGAACCCACTTTTGGGGGAATCAATATTGAGGATATTGCGGCCCCGGCCTGTTTTGAGATTGAAAGAAGACTCCGGGAGGAATTGTCCATTCCGGTGTTCCATGACGACCAGCACGGAACCGCTGTGGTCACTCTGGCTGCCCTGATAAATTCCCTGAAACTGGCGGAAAAGGCTATGGAAGAAATCCACATTGTGATCAATGGGGCCGGCGCGGCAGGAATTGCCATAGCCCGTCTTCTGATGGCCGAAGGCGCCACGGACATCGTTCTGGCAGACCGTTGCGGCATTCTCCATCCGGACCGGCAGAAGGGAATGAATCCTGAGAAGGCGGAGATGGCCCGGATTACCAATCCCCGGAGAATTTCCGGGGGGCTGGAACGGGCCATGGAGGGGGCCGACGTCTTCATCGGGGTCAGCGCCAAAGACGCAGTAACGATGGACATGGTCCGTTCCATGGCACAGCGTCCGGTGGTTATGGCCATGGCCAACCCGGATCCGGAGATCCTGCCGGAGGATGCTCTGGCTGCCGGTGCCTTCATCGTATGTACAGGACGCAGTGATTTTCCTAACCAGGTGAACAACGTTCTGGCCTTTCCCGGAATTTTCCGTGGAGCCCTGGATGTGAGGGCCAGGGAGATCAACGAGGAGATGAAGAGGGCTGCCGCCCAGGCGATCGCGGAAATGGTCCGGCCGGAGGAACTGACTGTTGACTACGTGATTCCCGGCGCTCTGAACCGGGAAACCGGTCTGCTGGTGGGAAAAAAAGTGGCCCAGGCTGCCCGGGACAGTGGTGTGGCCCGGCTCTGACATAAAAAAGCTGATCCCGGAAGGGATCAGCTTTTTATGTTCTTACAGATTCACATCGTTGGGATCGGTTCTTACCTGCTTGCAGGTTTTGTTTCTGGAGGTGTAGGTTCCCTTCAGATCATATTTTTCGGAAAGACGGGCAATCACGTCATAGGTGATCTGCTGGGCAGAAGCCACATCCACCTCGCCGAAACTGTTGGAGGCCTTGGTCCGGGGGTAGTAGCAGGTGGCATAGACACGGGCCTCATCTCTGGCCACGTCATAGGCGCTGTTTTCCACAGCTGCGAAAATCCCGCCCAGGTACATGTTCTCGCGGGGGATGTAGTCTCTTTCCACAGTAAATTCATAATCGATATTGTCAGCGGAGTTCAGGTTTTCAGAGCAGACGAAATTGATGTAATACGTAGTTTTCATTCTAACACTCCTTTATAATAATATACGGGTTATAGTATAATTATACCGATGTACGCTTCCATAAGCAACACATAAAAACTCCGGCACCGGAGGCAGCAGGAGGTGCGGAACCATGAAAGACAGTTTCATTACCATTGAGCGGGAAGAAAGATTTGAACAGACCATCAGCCGGTCCCGGTTCCTGGGACGGGTATGCCGGATCTCTTCCGAGGATGAGGCCAGGGGATTCATCCGGGAAATCCGGGAGGAATACCGGGATGCCACCCATCACTGCAGCGCCTACGTGCAGGGGCTGGATGGAGAACATGAGTTTGCCGATGACAATGGGGAGCCCTCCGGAACAGCCGGCAGACCCATTCTGGGTGCCCTCCGGTCCGCGGGACTGACCAATGTCTGTCTGGTGGTGATCCGCTACTATGGTGGAAAAAAACTGGGGGTCCGGGGCCT
>JAXGWN010000316.1:0-2543 GCA_040773285.1 Bacillota bacterium | reverse complement strand
TATTTTTCCACCACCATCAGGCCATCGCGCATCACCATACGGCTGCAGCGGCCGGCTCCGGCCACCACGGAGAAAATCTCCCGGGCCTGCGGGGAGAGTTCTCCCCCTGTCAGAACTCCCTTTTCCTCCAGGGACCCATCCTCGGAGCCATCCGGGGTTCCGGACACATTCCTGAACAGGCTGATCTCCGTGGCCTCCGGGAAAAATCCGGCCAGCCGGGTCAGTTCGTTTACAGTTATCTTCATGTTGGTCTCCTCCTATTTCCTGGCGGCAGCAAAGTTATCAGAAATGGTTTTGTTGACCGGGTCCAGCACCGTGGGTTTCACCAGCCGGTTGTCCGTCTCACCCAGAACCGCCTTGGCCAGTGTCTGTTTGCCCTGCTGCACCAGTTTATTCCTGATGAACTTGTCAGCGCTGTCGGAACTCAGTACCCGGCCGGCCCATTTTTCGCCACTTTTCACCGCTACCCGGACCTGACCGTTTTTCAGATTGGTGGTGACAGCATCGTTACCGTATCCCTTAGGCAGGATCTTGTCCCCGATAAAGCCCATGCCGGCCTTGTAGACCCCGGTAACGAAGCCCTTCTGGGCATCCTCCTGTTTTCCGGTCTTGGTGTATTCCGCCAGGGTCTCCCCGGCCACCGCCATTCCGGCCTTCTTGATGGGATTGTCGATGAAGTCCCCGGCCGCATCGGATCCGCCGGCAATCAGGCCACTGACCACCGACCGGGTATTGATTCCCTTGTCTGCCGTGGTCCCGGCAACCCCTTTGGTCACCTTGTAGACCGCCCGGATGGTACGGCCCGCCGGTCCGGTGGCATTGGCCAGGCCGTCAATGGCCAGGTCCGCCCCGGTCTGGACCGTTGTGGCCACGTCTTCCGCCACCTGCAGCTTGTCGGCATATTTGTTCCAGCTGTCGGCTGCCTCATAGTCCCGTTCCTGCTGGGCAGCAATGTGGTTCCACAGTTCGTCCTCGTCCTCAATGCCGTGTTTGCGCCGCAGTCTGTTTACCTTCTCCTCGTGGGCCAGTTGTTCCTGCCGTCTGGCCTCGTCGGCCCGCAGCTGTTTGTCGAAGGCGGTCTCCCCTTTGACGTTTTTCTCCCATTCCCGCTCGATGAACTCCCGGTCCCGCTCAAAGCCCGGTCTCACCACCTTCTCGTAAACCTCCATATCCAGCACTCCGCCGGTCAGGGGGTTGACCCATTCCCCGGTTTCCGGGTCCCTGACGTATTCAGTGGTACCTCCCTTGTAGTCGGTCTGGATCTCCATGGTTTCCGGTTCCTGGGGTTCCGGAGGCAGTTCCGGCTCCGGTTCCGGACGGGATTCTTCCACCGGCTCCTCCGGTTTCGGGTGTTCCGGTTCCGGCTCAGGTTCCGGCTCAGGCTCAGGCTCATACTCCGGTTCTTCTTCCGGCTCGTACTCCGGCTGATCATAACCGGAATCTCCTGAATCCCTTCCGGAATCCCCGGTACTCATGGATTCCGGATCGTCATCCGGTTCATCGGTGTTCCCCATGGCGTCCGCCAGCATGATCATGGCCAGCTGCTCATCGGTTTTGCCGGGGTACTGCTTTTTATACCACTCCTTGGAATACTTCTTGGGTCCTTTGGCAGCTTCTTTGGCCCGGGCAGCCGCTCTGGCCGCTGCTTTGGCAGCCTCCCGCTCCCTCAGGGCGTCCTGCACCACGCTGACCACCAGACCCACCAGGGGCGGGAACAGAAGTCCTGTGGCGCTCTGGGCGGCATTGTCCGGCCCCGGCACGTTTCCGGCACTGCCGGTTTTCCCCAGGGCGGTCATGACGAAGGGGGGAAGATCCCGGGACGTCATGGCTCCGTTGGCGGTCACATCATAGGTGTTGAAATCCGCCCCCTCATCGGCCGTGGCCTCTCTCTGGTAGGTGGCCGCCCCGGCAATGGCAAAGTTGGCCCCGCTGCCACTTTTTCTCAGCATCACGGCCCCTTCCGCCCCGATGCTGGTAGCAGCCCCGACTCCCGGTACGTCCGCTCCGAAAACGAACTCCGCCTTCAGGAAGTCCGGCTGGGTCTCCACCACGATGCATTCCTGGGAGAAGGGTACGCCCTCATATTTTCCCACCACCTCAATGGTCTCCCCTTTGTCCAGAACCGAAATTTCAAAGTCCTTCAGGGAGAAACTGGGCATGGTGTCATTGGCCGGGCCCATCAGGGTGCTGGTCTTCATGGCACTGAGATTGATCCGGTAGGTACCGGTGAAATCGGTCCTGGTCTCCGGGGGAGGAAGAAGGCTCACATAGAACTGGGGATCCCCATCCTCGTCGTACTGCAGTATGGAGGGATCCTCCACCACGATCTGGTACAGCCCCGCCGGCAGAACCAGCATGGGATACGCCTCCCAGACAGCATTGGGAACACCGGCGCTTTCCATCCCCACGGCCTGCAGGACGTCCACCGGATTTCCCTCCTCATCCAGAATGGCCACCAGACCGGGCTCCGCCCCGTCCCCGCCGTTCCAGGTGTTGAGAACTATGGTCTCCACCAGATAATCGGCTTCCAGCATCAGAAGGCC
>JAXGWN010000315.1:0-2550 GCA_040773285.1 Bacillota bacterium | reverse complement strand
TGAAGGCCACCGGCCTTTACAGCGACGATCTCCGGGCCGAGGAAGACCTGGCCATGGCCCTCGATCTGATCATTCATCTGGGCAGACACCCGACAGATCCGGGAAGGATTGTGGTGGAGGACCTGGTCCAGGTGCTGACCGGCTCTCTGAAGGCTCCGTGGAGTCTGAAAACTCTTTGCCGTTACGATCCGTACCGGGACTGCTGGGACGTGCTGGGGGCCCCTGAGGGGGAGTATATCCGGCGGCTCAGGCGGTTTGCCGGACCGGAGGAGGTGGAGGAGGTGCTGAAGGAATGGAACTGACCCTGGGCGCTCTGCTGCCCTGGCTGTATTTCACGGCCTGTCTCGCGGTGGTGAGCCATACCGTTTGGTGGCGCAGGGCGCTTCTCCGGAAGCGGGCCTGGCAGCTGGGAAGAACAGATTATACCCTGGGTGACCGGCTGCTTTTATATCTGGAAAGACATGCCCTCTCCAGACGGCTGCTGGATCTGCTGGCCCTTGCTCTCAATACAGGACGGGGTCAGCCAGAGGAGACCGGCCGGCGGCACGCCCTGCTGGCGGCGGCTGCCCTGTTGGCTGCCTTTGCCCTGGGGGGAGGTGCTCTCCTCGCTGCCGGCCACCCCCCGGCGTCCGTCCTGCGTATTCTGACCGGATGTGCCGGGCTCATCCTTCTTATCCTGATTCTTTGGACCGGCAGTGTGCAGGCCCGTTTCAGCCGGCAGCTGCCGGACGTCCTCCGGATTCTCAACAGCCGGTATCTGGTAACCGGGGATATCTGTGAGGCCCTGAGGATTTCCCGTGAGGATGTGGGCCACCGGATGGGCAGGCTTCTGAACACACTCAGGGAAACCCTTTTGCTGAACGATGTGCAGCAGAGGGACAGAATCCTCAGGGAACTGAGGGACCGCTACCGGGATCCCCATTTTACCATGCTGACCTATCTGGTGCGGCAGGCGGCGGAAAAGGGAGGGGTGCAGATCATAGGGGAACAGTTTCTGGATGTGGCGGAGGACTGCCTTCTGGTGCTGGAACACAAAAGAAACCTGAGGGCGCAGTCCCGCAGTTACTGCTTCCTGATCCTGTTTCTCCTGGTTCTGTATCCTCTGGCCAGAGGCTTCAATATACGGGCCCTGGGACTTGCGGCCAGACTGTTTTATGACAGCGGCCAGGCTTTCTTGTTTTCCACGCTTTACTACCTGTTGGGAGCGGTGGCCATTTCCGTTCTTCTCTTTCTGGAAAGGTCGTACGCATAGATGGCTGACCGGATGTATCTGCTGTTTCTGGCAGGGGGAACGGTACTGAGCGCCCTGGCTGTCAGGGACTGGCGAGTGGCCCTGAGGACCAGGATCCATGCCGGGACCCGTCCCCCGGGTACGGTCTCCAGGATCTGCCGGGCTGCAGGTGTAAGCCCCAGAGTCTGGATGAGACTGCAGGCACTCTTCCTGGTGCCGGCTGTGCTGGCCGGTCTGGGGGTCCACCGTCATCTGGGAGGAGTGCCAACATCCCTGGTGGCTGCTGTGGCAGTTCTCTTGCTCCCTGCCGGGGCTCTGGCAGCCCTTTATGTCCGGAGGATGCTGGGCCGCCGGCAGGAGATTGAACTGCTGAAGCGCCTGTTTGTGCTGAACGGCTCCGTGCAGCCGGTCAGCTGCGAGGAGGTGATCGGGATTCTGTGTGAGAATGCCCATTATCTGAAGCCGGTGTTCCATGAACTGTTGGAGGAGCGCAGCCGCAATACCAGCAGCCTGCAGAAAATCTATGACCGGCTTGCCTGCCGGCACCGGGAATTGGAAATCCGGCTGTTTCTGGAAAAGCTGCGCCAGGCGGACTGCCTGAATCTGACCGATGGGGTGGAAAGCCTGAAAACGGATCTGGTGCTGCAGACCATGGCCCGGAGAAGGCAGGCGGAACGGCTCAGGGAACTGATCGGACTCTGTGGCATTGCCTTTGGGGTACTGCTGGCCGGTGTCCTGACCGGAGCCCTTCTGATTCCCTGGCTGGAAGTCTATTCCCTGGCCACGGAACTGTGGTGACGTCATGAACAATCTGGTTGCTGAGGTTCTCATCAGTGCCCTGGTTCTGAGCCTGATTCTTACCTTCATTCCCCTGATGGGAGGAAGTCTTGATCTGCTGTCCGGGGCTGCGGAACTTTCGTTTTCACCAGAAGAACCCTCTTCCGGACAGCTGCCCCATGAAGATCTCCTCAGGGGTGTGGATGTCTCGGCGGTGATCCGCCATTATCAGCCGGATCCTGCCGTGGTGGTTCTCCTTGAAGTACCCGGCGGATCCAAAGAGTACCGGGAGACCACCCTGGAGGATGATCCGTTTCCCTACCCCTTTTCCTATGATGCTCTGTTTGAAACCCGGATCCACAGTGAGAACCGGACGATCCGGGAAATACACTTTATCCTGAGGGAGGAATAATCCGTGGACAAAATCGTTGTCTTGGTACTGCTTATTGCCGTTACACTCGGTCTGTTCAGTTTTTCCATCATGGGGCAGGTTGCCAATGCCCGGGGACTGGTGGACTTCGCGGAAGAGGAACAGTCCAAAG
>JAXGWN010000314.1:0-2551 GCA_040773285.1 Bacillota bacterium | reverse complement strand
GGGAAAACCCGGTCCGGGAAGAATAATACTGCAGGGGTCCCTCCACCAGCAGGCAGACCTCCAGCAGACGCCCGGAATCCTCCGTGGCGTCCGGGGCGTCCCCTTCCTGGAATTCCGGAATTCCATAGCCATTCAGGGTCTCAGAGGTCTCCACCGGCTCCAGCACCCGGCATAAAACATCAAGACCCAGATCCGCTGCCCCCGACCGTTCCCGGTCAATTCCGGCCCTTTCCTTCAGGGACTCCTCCAGAAAAAAATCTCCCCGGAACAGCTGCCCTGGTGTTTCCTTCAGCCACTCAATCAGATTCATATTGCCCTCCCTCACCTCAAAAAAGAAAAAAGGACCCGGGTGGAGGTCCTTTTCCCATGCCGGACTGCTGTGAAGGGGTCCGGCACAAGAAAAACCTGCTTCGGGAAAGAAACAGGCAGACTGCGCTTCTTACCACTTCTTTCCAATGGGAGGCCGGGAGGTTTCCCTCCGGACCCTAACGGCCGGGGGTCCATAGCCTTGCCACAGGACCATCCGGCTCGAAGTGAGGTTTTTCTTGTACCCATTGTATCCTGCCGGCGGGTCCGGGGCAACCCCTTTTTCCGGGAACCGCCAACTGACAAAGAACCGGGGGACCCACAGGCCCCCCGGTTCCCACCTTTTCAGTCAGCCGGCGATTCCTGTAACCTGCGGATACAGACCCCTAACTGCGGGGAATGCTCTCACTGGCCAGAAGATCAAGAATCTCCGCCATCCTGGTTTTTACCTCTTCCGGTACCCTGTCCTCAAAATCATGGTAGGGTGCCAGACCCACTACTCCTTCGTTGATGCCCATCATATAAGGTTCCACATGGAACTCTTCTCCTTCAGTAAGGCCCTTCACAAAGGCAAAAATTCCGTCCGACAGATTGCTGAGGGCACTGGTGATCACCACTTCCGGAGCCGCCTCGTGCTGGTCAATAATGGCACCGATCACCGGCACGTTCATCTCTTTGGCAGCCTCGATCACTCCCAGCCCCGCCGCATCGGCGTCGTGGGCAATGATGTCCACCCCGGAGTTGATCATGGCCACAGCAGACTCCTTGGCCCGTACCGCATCGTAGAAATCTCCGGTGAACACCGTATTGTATTCAATGTCCTCACTGATATAGCGGACGCCTGCCTCATACCCTTCCACATAGGCGGTAATGGAGGGAATCTCCAGGCCGGCAACGGCACCCACCTTGCCGGTTTCCGTCATCAGGGCGGAAAACGATCCGGCCAGGAAGCCCTGCTGCCAGTTGTCGTTGTTCAGGGACGACACATTGGGTTCCGCGGTTATGGTGGAACTGGTCACCACAAACTTCACATCCGGGAACTCCTGATGAATCGCCACAATGGGATCCCCGAACTGGAATCCGTGGCCAATGATAATATCAAAGCCCTGGGTGGCAAAATTCCGGACCACCTCCGGAATGTCAGACAGATCCAGTTGCTCCACAAAGGCCACTTCCAGACCCAGTTCCTCCTCAATACGCATCAGGCCGTTATAGGCGGTGGCATTCCACCCCTGGTCCGAAATGGGACCGCTGAGCATCAGAGCCACCCGCAGGGGCTCCTGTGCCGGCTCCTCCGGAGTTTCCACTCCCGGTTCCGGAGCTTCCCCCCCGGGAGCCTCCGCCTGCTGGGAGCATCCCAGCAGAAACACAACCATCAGTGCAAGGATCAGAAACAGCACAACCAATCTCGATTTTCTCATCTTTTTTCCTCCCCTATACCAAACCCGGCCGTCTGAAACGGTACACCAATAGTATACCCATTAATAATGGAACAAGTAATATGAGAAGTGTTTTCTTCCAGAATAAAAATGCTGCCTCCGCAGTACGGGGGCAGCACAGTGTTTCATAATTCTCTTACATCATGGGCATTCCGCCACCCATGGGGGGCATCTCCGGCTTGTCTTCCTTGATGTCGGCCACCAGGGTCTCGGTGGTCAGCAGCAGAGCGGCAATGGAGCCGGCGTTCTGCAGGGCGGAACGGGTCACCTTGGCGGGATCCACGATTCCGTTGGCAATCATATCCTCATATTCCCCTGTGAGGGCATTGTATCCGATACCGCGCTCAGAGGCTTTCACCTTCTCCACCACAACGGAACCTTCCGCACCGGCATTGATGGCAATCTGACGGGTGGGCTCCTCCAGGGCACGTTTCACGATCCGGATACCGGTCATGATGTCACCTTCCGCTTCCAGAGCATCCACAGCACCGATGGCATCCACCAGAGCCACTCCACCACCGGATACGATTCCCTCTTCAACGGCAGCCTTGGTGGCAGCCAGAGCGTCTTCGATCCGCAGTTTCTTTTCTTTCAGTTCGGTCTCGGTGGCAGCACCCACTTTGATTACAGCCACTCCGCCGGACAGTTTGGCTAAACGTTCCTGCAGTTTCTCCCGGTCAAAGTCACTGGTGGCATTGTCATGCTCGCCACGGATCTGCTTCAGGCGGGCAGCCAGTGCATCCGGAGCCCCTTTTCCTTCCACGATGGTGGTGGCTTCCTTGGTGATGTTCACCTGACGGGCACGT
>JAXGWN010000313.1:0-2559 GCA_040773285.1 Bacillota bacterium | reverse complement strand
GGGTATCACCGTACGGGGTCCCGAACTGTGCAGGGTTCCCCCGATACCGGCACTGAGGCGGTTGGCCCCGGCCACCAGGCAGGCCATTTCCTCTGGCCTGGTGATCTCTCCCACACACAGAACGTCCCGGGACGTCTTCAGCATATGGCGGAAAGCCTCTTCCAGGGACAGCCGGGGACTTTCCACCAGAGTCAGTATGTTCCGGTCCGGATACCGGCTGGCGCAGCGCAGTTCATTCTGGGCATCCAGTACCCCCACACCCCAGCACTCCGGAACCTTTTCCAGCAGGGCCGACAAAAAGGTGGTTTTTCCCACCCCCATCTCCGCCCCGGTTACCAGAAAGGATCCCCGTCCCTGCTGATTCAGGCTCAGGAGCCGGCGCATTCTTCCATCCAGGGTGCGGAATCTTTCTTCCAGCACCTCCAGGGTCACCTCCCGGAGGGCAAACAGTCTTTCGTTGTAATAAAGTTCCTCCGGGGTGGGGGTGGCCAGGTAGCCCGCCACGGTCACCCGGCTGCCGCAGGCCCGGTCGGCGCTGACCGCCGGATTGCTGTATTCAAAGGCAGGCCGGGCTTCCCGCACCGCCCGTTTCTGGATTCTCTGCAGGGTTCCGGAATCCGGAAAGGAAATTCCCTGCAGCCGGTATTTTCTGCCCCGGCGGATCACGTAGACATAATCCTTCCTGAGAACCCCCACCTCATCCACCGGTTCCCCGGTAAGATATTCCAGCACATCCTGTCCGTTCTCCTGGGCATATATAAGGCGGGCCAGCAGGCGCCTCCGGAATGCCGGATTCTCCTGCAGGCCGGTCAGTTCTTCCTCATGATCTTCCAGAAGCCTTATGTACTCCTCAGGGCCCGGGGAATGTCTGTCGGCTTCTGCCTGCTCCAGAAGCAGGGGAAACAGCCCCAGCATCAGGATCAGTTCCAGCTGCAGCCAGGGACAGTCCTCCCAGAAGCAGTCTTCACGAAGAAGACCATCCGTGCCGGGAATCCGGGACAGCAGCATTCCGTAGTAACCCAGAAGATAGTCCCGGGCCCTTATATCCCCGCCTCCGGCCTGGTCCCGGGCCCGGGACAACTCTCCGGGAATCCGGTTTCCCTCCCCCGGTTTCAGCCCGAAGGAGTACTCCAGCTGACGGGGATCCTCCAGAATCTCCCGCATGGCGGCATACATGCTTTTCAGGGTATCCCGCAGTTCAGCGGTGTCCATGATTCTTTCTCCTTTCCCGGAATCTCTGCCAGATTCCGTTTTCCGGCGCCCTTTCCGCCACCAGTTCTGCCGGCAGCAGGCTGCAGGAGATCCTCCGGATGGCCTGAAGATAACCGGAATCCTGTCTGGAGGCATAATAATCCAGCAGATCCTGTTCGTAAGGGATCAGGGTAAGGGCCGGTTCCCAGGGCAGAAACTGAACCGGTTTTCCCAGTATGTCCTGATAAATGGATACCCGCTCCGGGGTGATAAGTTCCGTTGAAAGGCCGGCGATCACCGGATGGATGGCATTGGTCCATACCGTACGGGGCCGGTTGTTGCGAAGATAGCGGATGTTGGGGGGCAAAAGATAGAAGGTCAGCGGCTGGGTGGTTCCATGATATTCACTGATCACAACATCATAACCGCTGGTGGTGGACAGGGGTTCAATATCCTGCCACCGGGGATTCAGGGAACGGGGAGAAGCCAGATAAAAAAGATTGGGTACAGGTTCCTGAAGGAATTCCTCCAGTCTCCGGGGGGAGTCCCCGAAGTTCCGGTCCAGAAAAAATGTCTCCAGCCCTTTCAGCGGATGGATCCGCAGGTAGGTATCGGTTCTCTCAGAAGCAGATAAGAAAAGAACCCGGAGCCCTCCTGTGGCCATTTCCAGAGCCAGAAACAGAAGGAACATTCTCTTTCCCAGAAGGGAGGACATGGAGTCCGCCGTGATCCTCATTCCGGTTCCTCCTCCGTCAGGTTGGGGGCTGCGTCCTCGGAGCCGGAATCAGGAAGAGGGGCCTCTTCCTCAGGTGGGATGATCGGTGTGGGGGGTTGGTCCGGATCCAGATAGGTCCGGGAAAAGAACAGGCTGTGTTGTCCCGCCTGCCAGAGCCTTTCCATCTCCTGTTCATTGACTGGTATCAGAATTTCGTAGGCATTGCCATCGTTACGGCCCACCTGGTGTACCGGTGTCTTGGACACCAGCACCCGGTAGGTTCCATCGCCCCGGTCGGCCAGAAGGTCCACGTATTTTCCCGGGGCCAGTGAATTCAGCTGCAGATCCCTGACGACCACATTGATCAGGCGGTCATCGTCCTCCGGCAGATCCTCCGGACGGTAGAAGTCCGAGGGAGCCAGAATCCGGCCACCCGACAGATCTGTGCCCGGAACCAGTCCGGCCACGTCCTCCATGGATGTCAGATATACATCGGGAAGGAACAGCTGGGGCACCGGCTGCAGCCGGATTGTCTCCAGCTGTTCCGGTGTAATGGGCTGACCCTTGGCCAGGAAACCACCTTTTTCCAACATCAGGACCGGAGTCTGTTCCATGACGGCCAGATCCAGGCTGCTGCGGAGAAAGGCCTCCTG
>JAXGWN010000312.1:0-2575 GCA_040773285.1 Bacillota bacterium | reverse complement strand
TGAAGGACAGACTCCATGAGAATGCCTACAGCCTGTCCGGAGGCCAGCAGCAGCGGCTGTGCATTGCCAGAGCCCTGGCGGTGCAGCCCGATGTGATCCTGATGGATGAGCCCACCTCGGCCCTGGACCCCATTGCCACCATGAAGATTGAGGAACTGATGGACTCCCTGAAAAAGAACTTCACCATCGCCGTGGTGACCCACTCCATGCAGCAGGCGGCAAGGATTTCTGACCGCACCGCCTTCTTCCTGATGGGGGACCTGATCGAATACGACAATACTGACAAGATATTTTCAAACCCCGGAGATAAACGGACAGAGGATTACATTACTGGCCGTTTCGGCTGATATTCCCGGGTCTGGCGGATGTGCTTCAGAGCACATCCCATTTTTTTTTGCTTGACAGGCGGTGCCGGAGGGAATAGGATTATTTTAGTAAGTCAGTAAACTACTAAAAGAAGGTGAAAGAATGAAAATTCCCACAGAACTGAAACACAAACCGGTAATTGTGTCCGAGAATTATGAAAATGTGGATGGAAGAAATGCCTACAATTCGGAGGCCAAGGGGCTGTCCCTGGGTCTGGCCCAGTGGAACGACCGGGGCAGGGTGGAGATTTCCGCCAAGGTCTGGCGACATACCGGAGAGAAATGGTCCCGTCAGTCGGAGGAACTGCCTTTGCACCGGGTCCTGGATCTGGCCATTCTGGTGGCCCGGACAGCTGCCCATTTCCGGGAGGCCTACCGGTTTGAAAAACTGTACGATCCGGATCGGCCGGTGCTGGACCGGGTGGGACTGCAGGGGGACGCCATGACCGTGGCGGTCTGCACTGAGAACGGTCAGATCGACGGGGATATCCGCCTGTTTGCCCAGGCCTTAAGTGATGACGGGGAACTGCTGGGGGAACGTCTGGCGGTTCTGGCCCGTCTGTTAAGGGAAATGGGGTACTGATCCGGTATCCGCAGGAGGTCTAAATGGAACAGAGAACAAAGGAACGGCTGGAAAGACTGGAAATAATTGTGGAGACCATGGATCCACGCCGGAGGAAGCGGCTGGACACCGATACCCTGGGACGGATTTTTCTCCGGCTGGATGAACTGTCCCCACAGTGTGATGAATGCGCAGATTATCCCGCAGCACCGGAGGAGATCCTTTCACTGCTGGAGAGTTCAGGAGAGGAAGGCGACCGGCAGGTGCGCAGGAAGATCCGGGAACTGACCGATCATCTGGTAAAGAAACACAATCTGGTACGGGCCGGCACCTATTTGGCCGTATACATGTCCATGGGGATAAGTTTTGGTCTCATTTTCGGGATGCTTCTGTTTGAGAACAATATGGCCCTGGGAATCCCCATCGGGATGAGCATCGGGATCGCTGTGGGAAGCGCCCTGGATGCCGATGCCAGAAAAAAGAATAAGACCATATGAGGCACCGGCCTTATTCCGCCGGCACTTTAAGACTCAGACACCGGATCGGCGGTGTCTTTTTCATGAAAACCGGCCAGGAACCGCAGCAGGGAGGCTGAAATTAAGCCATCCGGCAGGAATCCGGGCACGACGCTGCGAATTAGTAACCGGAGCATATAGTACGCAATTTAACCGGAGGACATGCCCATGAGATTTCCCGCCAGAGACATTCCCATACGCTGGGCCATGCTGATTGTTTTCGGTGTGCTGCTGGCCACCTCCCTGCTGATCACCGGCGGGGTGTTTTTCGCCGGCTGGTCCGAATCGGCGGACGACGCCGGCATCCGGCTGGCGGAGGCCATGAGCGGGAACATTCAGACCCAGGTGGACCGGTTCCTGGAGGAACCCTATCACGTGAACCGGACCAATCTCGACCTGCTGGAGAAGGGAATTGTGGATCTGGAGGTACCGGCCGAGAGGGAGAGGTTTTTTTCCTCAGTGCTGGAGACCCATGGAGAAAGCATATACAGCTTCAGCTTCGGAGGGGGAAACGGAGAATATCACGGGGCCAGACGGACACCGGAGGGCCGCATCGAAATCATGCGAAACGACCGGGAGACCGGAGGAAGTTCCTGGTACTATCTGGCCCTGCCGGATGGTACTGCCGGTATGAAAACCCTGGAGACGGGGCCCTTTGACCCCCGGACCAGACCCTGGTACAAGGAGGCGGTCCGGGTGAATGGCCCGGTGTACTCCCCCCTTTATAAGCATTTTGTCATGGACGATCTCACAGTATCGGCTGCGGTGCCCCTGCGGGACCGGGAAGGGGCTCTTTTAGGGGTTCTCGGCACCCACACCACCCTGGGGAACATTGGACGGGTACTGGAGGAGATAGCCGGTCCCACGCAGGGAATGGCGGTGATCCTGGAGCGGGAAACCGGGTTCCTGGTGGCCAACTCTCTGGGGGAGAGAAATTTTCAGGTGGGTCCGGATGGAACTCTGGAACGGTTCGGCCCGGAGGTTCTCCGACAGCCGGACCTGACCAAAGCCTGGGAGGACTTTCTGGAGTCCGGCCATACCCGGATGTCTCCGGAGGAAACAGACGGCAAATATTATATCCGCCTGTCCGGATTCACCCACGCCGGCCTGGACTGGGTGGTGATTTCCGCCGT
>JAXGWN010000311.1:0-2575 GCA_040773285.1 Bacillota bacterium | reverse complement strand
GATGCGGACGGATCCGCCATTCAGCGGGCCATCGGGGCCCAGGCACAGTATCTGGAGTCTCTGGTCCCGGAGGGATACCGGGTGGATACCCTGGCTCTTCCCTATGGATCAAGGCCCCGTCAGAAGGACCTGATGGTATACCTGGTGGAGGGACACTATGAGGGGTATGACTATCGGAACCGGGCCGTCCTGAACGTGGGCTGGCATCCGGCCCCGTCTCCGTATGCTGCAGATTTTGACCCGGCCTCCATCCCCCGGATCCGGGCCAGCGAGACCAAAGTGGACCAGGTGGGAATGTACAATTATCTGGAGTCTTTCCGCTCCCGGCCCGGGGAGCGGTTCATAAGCGACGGGGTGCCGGAGGTGATCACGGTTCCCCGGGACCGGCAGGACACCCTTGGCGATATTCCGGAGGACCGGATTCTGTATGTCTATGAAACGGAGGAGGAAGAGTAATGCGTACCATCCTTTCCCAGGCCTGGCTCAATGACCGGTTTGTTCCGGCAGGTCAGGAGATTCCCGATGAGGGAAGTGCCACCTATGATGTGCTCCGGGTGATGGACGGGGCACCTCTGTTTCTGGAGCGGCACCTGCAGCGGGTTGACAATGCACTGGCTGCCAGAGGATTTCCCCCGCAGAAGGACAGGATCCGGCAGCTGCTGCCGGAACTGATCGCCGCAAACGGCGGGAAAACGGTCAATATGAATGTGAAGATTCTGGCTGGGGGAAGCCTGGACCTGGCCATGGGATTTGTGGAAAGTTCGTACCCTTCCCGGGAGGATTATCTTCAGGGGGTCAGACTGGTTACCGCCCGGATTGAACGGACAGATCCCGGGCTGAAGGTATGGAATGACCGGTACAAGCAGGAGGTTGCAGACATTCTGGCCCGGACGGAGGCCTATGAGGTGCTGCTGGTGAACCGGGAGGGACTCCTGACCGAAGGATCCAAATCCAACTTCTTTGCTGTGGCAGGAAATACCGTATACACCCCCCGGGCGGAGATGCTGCCGGGGGTGACCCGGTACTATGTCCAGGAGGCCATCCGCCAGGCAGGGTATCCTTTGGAGGAGACCGACCTTCCTGCAGACGGGCTGAAGGACATGGACAGTGTGTTTCTCACCGGCACCTCTCCGGGGGTTCTTCCCGGCCGGGAGGTGGATGATCATCCTTTTGATCCTTCCTCGCCGGTTCTCCGGGATATCATGGAGGCGTATGACGGACTGGTTCAGGAGGATCTGGCACAATGGAAAAGCAGTCAGTAAGAATCCGCAGGGAATCCGCCCAGGCGGTGGTGATCGATGTGCAGGAGAAACTGTTTCCGGTGATGAATGATCCGGAGAGTCTTGAGAGCCGGCTTCGGATCCTGCTGGAGGGCCTTCAGATTCTCGGGATTCCCCGGATCTGTACGGAACAGTATCCCAGGGGGCTGGGTAAGACACTGAACAGCGTGACCTCCCTTCTGGAGGGGGTGCCGGTGCTGGAAAAAGTGTCCTTCAGCTGTCTGGGGGCCCCGGGTTTTCCGGAGCACCTGGATGGTGAGCGCCGGCAGGTGATTCTCTGCGGGATTGAAACCCATGTCTGCGTTCTGCAGACAGCCCTGGATCTTTTGGAGCGGGGGTTTGTTCCGGTAGTGTGCCGGGACGCAGTGGATTCGAGGAATCCTGAGGATAAGGAGACGGCCCTTAGCCGGATACTCCGGTCCGGGGGTATAGTGACCACCACGGAGAGTCTTTTGTTTGAACTGCTGGAGACCGCCGGAAGCGATCCCTTCCGGGCCATTTCCAGCCTGATTAAATGACTATTGGGGAGGCAGAAAATGAACCGGCAGGAAGCAATGGAACTGTTGACACAATACACGAAGAAGGAAGGCCTGATTCAGCATGCCCTGGCCGTTGAGGCTGCCATGGCTGCCTATGCGGAGCACTATGGGGAGGACCGCGAGGCCTGGGGCATTGTGGGTCTGATCCACGATTTCGATTATGAGCGCTTCCCCACCGAGGAGGATCACCCTTTCCGGGGAGCTGAGATTCTCCGGGAAAAAGGGGTTCCGGAGGAATGGGTGTTGGCAATTTTGGGACACGCGGATTACTCCGGGGTTCCCCGGGACACCCTGATGAGCCGGGTTCTGTATGCGGTGGACGAACTGAGCGGATTCATCACGGCCTGCGGACTGGTCCGCCCGGGACGCAGCCTCGATGATCTGGAACCCTCCAGTGTAAAGAAAAAGATGAAGGACAAACGGTTTGCCGCGGCGGTCAGCCGGGAGGGAATCCGCCAGGGAGCGGAGGAACTGGGCGTGGAACTGGACGAACACATCCGGTTTGTCATTGGTGCCCTGCGGCCCATACAGGAAACTCTGGGACTGGCAGTACTGTAGCACTGCCGGTCCCGGGAAATTCCCGGAAGAACACGGAAAAAATGGAATTGCAGGCTTGCAATTCCCTGTGGATCCCTTTATAATAATCCTTGCGTTGAAGTGACGCCAGCGGACCTTGGGCGCAGATATGGTGGGTGTAGTTCAATTGGCAGAGCACCAGATTGTGGTTCTGGGTGTTGTGGGTTCGAGTCCCATCAT
>JAXGWN010000310.1:0-2588 GCA_040773285.1 Bacillota bacterium | reverse complement strand
TCCGAAGAAGGAGTATGTGCCGGATAATACTCTGTTGGATTCAGTGGACAGCAGCACACGGATGGTGTTTCTGTGCAATCCCAATAACCCTACCGGTGTGGCCGTGCCCCGGGAACAGGTGCTCAGACTGGCTGCAGCCTGCAAAAAGAACAATACCCTTCTGGTTGTGGATGAGTGTTTTATTGATTTTCTGGAGGAGCCGGATAAGTACAGCGTGGAGGACAGCACTGGAGAATACCCCAATCTGGTGATTCTGAAGGCATTCACCAAAATATATGCCATGGCCGGTCTCCGGCTGGGCTATATGATCTGCTCCGACCGGAGTCTGCTGGAACGGGTCGCCGGAGCCGGGCAGCCCTGGACGGTATCCACGGTGGCCGCCAAGGCTGGGGTGGCGGCTCTTGGGTGCAGGGATTACGTAAGAAGAACCCGGACCCTGGTACTGGAGAACCGGAAGGAACTGGAAAGGGGTCTCAGGGAGCTGGGGTTCATTGTGATTCCCTCCCAGGCAAACTACCTGATATTTCAGTCAGGGGACAGCGAACTGGACCGGAAACTGGAGGCGCAGGGGATTCTGATCCGCACCTGCACAACGTTCCGGAATATCCCCCGGGGATATTTCCGGATAGCTGTCCGAAGTGCAGAAGACAACCGGATCCTGTTGGAGGAACTGAGAAAACATTCCGGGCAACGGAGTCCCGGGGAAATGGATGTGCAATAATGGCCAGAACCATAATGATCCTGGGGACCATGTCCAATGTGGGAAAGAGCCTTCTGACTGCAGGCCTCTGCCGGATTTTCCGTCAGGACGGGTATCGGGTGGCTCCTTTCAAGGCCCAGAATATGGCACTGAACTCATTTATCACCAGGGACGGTCTGGAAATGGGCCGGGCCCAGGTGATGCAGGCAGAGGCAGCCGGAGTTGAACCGGACGTCCGGATGAATCCGGTTCTTCTGAAACCCACCAGCGATCAGGGATCCCAGGTGATACTGGATGGGAAGGTGGTGGGAAACCTCAGCGCCCGTGAATACTATGACTATAAAAGTGAGGTGCTGCCCAGTGTGCAGCAGGCGTTCAGTTCCCTGTCGGAGGAGTACGATGTTCTGGTGCTGGAGGGAGCCGGCAGCCCTGCGGAGATAAACCTGAAGGAACAGGATATTGTGAACATGAATATGGCCAAAATGGCCATGGCTCCGGTGCTGCTGGTGGGAGACATTGACCGGGGAGGGGTATTTGCCTCCCTGTCCGGAACGCTGGATTGGCTGGATGAAACTGAACGGGGTTATGTCCGGGGAGTTATTATTAATAAGTTCCGGGGGGACGCCAGTCTGCTTGCTCCGGGTTTGGGAATGCTGGAGGCGCGCATTGGGGTTCCGGTTCTTGGGGTGGTTCCCTGGATGCATCTGCAGCTGGATGATGAGGACAGTCTCAGCAGCCGGCTGGATGTCCGTGCAGCAGACGGCGTAGTGGATGTTGCGGTGATCCGCCTTCCCCACATATCCAATTTTACGGATTTTGATCCCCTGGAAAGAATTGAAGGAGTGGGGCTCCGGTATGTCAGCAGTCTCAGTGAACTGGGCCGTCCGGATCTGATTCTTCTGCCGGGCACCAAAAATACCCTGGCGGATCTCACCTGGCTCCGGGAAACCGGTCTGGAACGGATGATTCTGCGGCTGGTGGAGTCAGGGTCCCTGCTTATGGGCATCTGTGGGGGGTTCCAGATGCTGGGGAATTCTCTGAAGGATCCTCTTAATGTGGAGCAGGGCGGTGAAATGCAGGGGATGGGTCTTCTGGATATGGATACGGTGTTCGGGCAGGATAAAACCAGAACCCGGGTTCAGGGGGTGCTTCCCCATGTGGATGGAGCGTTCTCCGGCCTGTCCGGATGCTCTTATGAAGGATACGAGATTCACATGGGAAAATCCGCCCGGCAGGAAATCCTGCTGGCATCTCAGAATGTTTGTGGGACTTATGTTCATGGCATTTTTGACCGGGCCTCTGTGACCGGCCCCCTGAGGGAAATGCTGCTGGGACGAAGAGGCCTGGAACCGGGGACAACCGTAATTGAGGATGCGTCTACAATGAAGGAACGGCAGTACGACCTGCTGGCAGACCATCTGCGGCGAAGCCTTAACATGGATGAGATCTACAGGATCCTGGAGGAAGGAGTTCCGGAATTCTGAAAACGGGGGCTACAGCAGCCCTGCCCGTGCTGACATAGCCGCCGGCCTTAGCCGGTGGCTATGTTTTTCCGCAGAAGATTTCAGAAAAAGGAAAATAGATGTTGACGAACCACCCGTGACGTCATATAATAACAAATGCCGCTACAGTAGATTTGCGGCACCGGATCTTTGAAAATTGAACAGTGACACAAACGAAACATGCCCGATTCAGTAAAACGAATCGAGAAGAAAAAACTCGTCAAAATCAAAGTTGAGAAACTGATTATTTAAAAGAAGTCAGACAGCTCACGGAAAACGAAGAGACCGCCTTCGGGCGCGATCCTATATTTTACGGAGAGTTTGATCCTGGCTCAGGACGAACGCTGGCGGCGTGCCTAACACATGCAAGTCGAACGGACCGATTT
>JAXGWN010000309.1:0-2594 GCA_040773285.1 Bacillota bacterium | reverse complement strand
TGCTCTGCAGCTGCCACCACAATTACTGATCCAGGTGCCGGAAGGCCATTACGTCAAACATACCCCGGTCGGTGATCTTCAGTTCAGGGATCACCGGCAGTGCCATAAAGGCCAGGGTCATAAAGGGATCGAACCGGCCCCGGTCCCCCAGGGACTCCACTGCCAGACGGAGTTTCTCCAGAGCCTCCTCCACCTCTTCGTAGGGGCGGTCGCTGAGCAGTCCCCCGATGGGCAATGGAAGTTCCGCCAGTACTTTCCCTCCGGAGACCACCACCAGACCGCCCCGGATCCGGTTCAGTTCCTCAAAGGCCGTCAGAATATCCTCATCGTTGTCTCCCGCCAGCACAATATTGTGGCTGTCGTGGGCAATGGTGGACCCGATGGCACCGTTGCGGAAATCGAAGCCCCGGATCAGGCCGACCCCCACATTGCCGCTGGCATGGTGGCGTTCCACCACCACAATTTTCCGGAAGTCTTCCATATTGACCGCCGCACCTGCCACCTCCTCGTGCCGGGTGACCACCTCGTTGGGAATAATGCCGATCACCGGCAGCACCGGCCTGTCTGTGTCGAGAACCAGATCCTCCCTGGTGATGGGCCGGGCATTAAGGCCCACCTTCATTCCCTCAGGCAGGGGAATGCTCTCCGGAACCGTACCGGTGTACTCCCCGTGTTCCGCCATCAGGACTCCCGACTTGTATACCTGATCAATCTCCAGTCTTTCCAGATCGGAGACCACCAGCATATCCGCCAGTTTCCCCGGCTGCAGAGCACCCCGGTCCTTCAGTCCGAAAAACTGGGCCGCATTGAGACTGGCCATCCGGATGGCCCACTCCGGCCGGATCCCCAGGCTGATGCTGCGGCGGACCATATAATCAATATGCCCCTCATGGCGGATATGGTCCGGATGACGGTCGTCAGTACAGAACATGCACTGGGACAGATTGAATTCATTGACCACCGGCAGCAGGGCCTCCAGATTCTTGGTGGCCGTTCCCTCCCGGATCATCAGCCGGAGACCGTTTTCCAGGTTCAGCCTGGCTGCCTCCGGGGTGGTGCACTCATGATTGGCCTCAATTCCGGCCGCCGCATAGGCGTTAAAACTGTTCCTGTCGGTTGTATCCATGTGACCGTCCAGGGGCTTCCGGTACCGGTCGGCCATCTCCAGTTTGGCCAGAACCCGGTCGTCTCCCTGAATCACTCCGGGGAAGTTCATCATTTCCCCCAGACCCAGCACCCGGTCCGCACCCATACGGGGCTCCAGATCCTCTGCCTCCAGCACCGCCCCGGCGGTTTCCATTTCTGTGGCCGGCACGCAGGAAGGGAGCATTACAAAAAGATCCAGGGGAATCCGTTCTGCAGCCCCCAAAAGGTAGTCCACTGCATGCATACCATACACATTGGCCAGTTCATGGGGGTCAGCCACCACGGCGGTGGTTCCCCTGGACAGCAGCAGTCCGGAAAACTGGTCGGGTGTCATCATGGAACTTTCCAGATGCACATGGGCATCGATGAAACCGGGGATCAGGTACTTCCCCTGACAGTCCACCACAGTCTCCCCTTCATAATCTCCCATTCCTGCGATCCTTCCCTGATGGACCGCCAGATCTGTTTCCACGAAAACACCATTAAAGGCATCGAATACCCGGCCACCCCGGAACACCAGTTCAGCCCTGAGATCTCCCCGGGCCACCGCCAGCAGTTCTTTGCTGATCATGGTTTTTCCCTCCCATCTCTAAATCTTACGTATTACGTTATTTATTGCACAGAAAACCAAAAAATCCTGCAAAAAAATCCGGGCATCCGGAATTTTCCGGATGCCCGGGGGACTTATTCTCCCACAGCAAAAGTCAGTTCGCAGTCACAGGCCAGTTCTTCACCCACATAGGCTCTGGCACTGCCGTTACCGATTCCATCTCTCAGTGAACCCAGTTCCACTTCCAGCCTCAGGGTATCCCCCGGCACCACCTTCCGGCGGAACCTGGCCTTGCGGATTCCTCCAAAGTAGGCAGTTTTCCCCCGGAACTCCTCCAGGGACAGCAGGGCACAGGCCCCGGTCTGGGCCAGGGCCTCGACAATCAGGACCCCCGGCATGACCGGATTACCGGGAAAATGCCCGGCAAAAAAAGGTTCGGTGAAGGTGACTCCCTTATAGGCCACCGCCCGGGTGCCCGGCTCTAGTTCCTCCACCCGGTCGATCAGCAGGAAGGGATGCCGGTGGGGAATGATCTCCATAATCTGCGCTGTATCCAGCATCAGTCCCACCTCCTCAAAACGATCACCGCGTTGTGACCGCCAAATCCCAGGGAATTGGACATCACCACCCGGGGATCCTTTTTCACCGCCCGGTGGGGAGTGTAGTCCAGATCACAGGCCGGATCGGGTTCCTCAAGCCCCATGGTGGGCGGGATCCATCCGGTCTCCAGTGCCTTTACGCAGGCCACAGCCTCAATAGCTCCTGCGGCACCCAGAAGGTGTCCCGTCATGGACTTGGTGGAACTGACCGCAAGACGGTCCGCATGTTTCCCGAACACCTTACGGATGGCCCGGGTCTCAATCTCGTCGTTGTAGGGAGTGCTGGTCCCGTGGGCATT
>JAXGWN010000308.1:0-2599 GCA_040773285.1 Bacillota bacterium | reverse complement strand
TGGATTTTTCCGGATCGATGAAATGCCGGGATCCATCCAGATGGGAGCGGAACTCCACCCCGTCCTCAGTGATCTTATTGATGTCGCTGAGGCTGAATACCTGGAAACCCCCGGAGTCGGTAAGAATGGGTCCGTCCCACTGCATGAACCGGTGCAGTCCCCCGGCCTCCCGGATCAGCCCGCTGCCGGGTCTCAGATACAGATGATATGTATTGGAAAGAATAATTCCTGCCCCCACCTCCCGGATGTCCCGGGGGGTCAGGGTTTTCACCGTGGCCTGGGTCCCCACCGGCATGAAAACCGGGGTTTCAAACTCACCGCGAATAGTCTTCAGGGTGCCCAGACGGGCTCTGGTGGTGCTGCTTTTCTGATGAATTTCAAAGGAAAATGACATGTCAGCCTCCTATAGGATCAGCATGGCATCGCCGAAACTGAAAAAACGGTACTGCTCTTCCACCGCAAGCCGGTAGGCTTCCAGGGTCTTCTCCCGGGTCATAAAGGCGCTGACCATCATGATCAGGGTGGACTTGGGCAGATGAAAGTTGGTGATCATGGCATCCGTCAGGGTAAAGCGGTAGCCGGGAAAGATGAAGATATCTGTTGCCCCCCGGTGGGATACGATCTCCCCCCGGTCCCGGATCAGACTTTCCAGACATCGGACCGTAGTAGTGCCCACCGCCACAATCCGGCGGCCTTCCTGGCGGGCCCGCCTCAGGGCGTCCGCCGTCTCCTCAGGAATCTCATACTCCTCACTGTGCATATGATGGTCCTCAATCCGGTCGGCCTTCACCGGGCGGAATGTGCCCAGTCCCACGTGGAGGATCACCTCGGCCCGCTCCACCCCCATGGTGTCCAGTTCCTCCAGCAGCTGCCGGGTGAAATGCAGTCCTGCGGTGGGGGCTGCCGCGGAGCCCGCCTCCCGGGAATACACAGTCTGGTAGCGCTCCCGGTCCTTCAGTTCCTCGGTGATGTAGGGGGGCAGCGGCATTAAACCCAGCTGGTCCAGAACCTCCTCAAAGACCCCTTCAGTCCGTAAGGAAAGGATTCTCCCCCCGGTTTCCGGAACCGTTCCGGTGCACACAGCCTCCATGAGACCGTCCCCGAACAGGATCCGCGCCCCTGGCATCACTTTGCGGCCCGGCTTCACCAGGGTCTCCCAGGTGTTTCCCTCAAGCCGCTTCAGCAGGATCACCTCAATCCGGGCCCCGGTATCCCGGTGGCCATAGAGTCTGGCCGGAATCACCCGGGTTCGGTTCACCACCAGCAGATCCCCGGGACGCAGGTAATCCCGGACGTCCCGGAAGATCCGGTGCTCTATGGTTCAGGATTCCCGGTTCACCACCATCAGCCGGGAGGAATCCCGGGGATCCGCCGGTGTCTGGGCGATCCGTTCCTGTGGCAGTTCAAAATCAAAATCTCCGGTGTTCATATGGTTTCCTCCATTAAAAAATGCTCATAGTATACAGTATACTATGAGCACCTTCTGAATTCCATGGATTAAATTTTACGGGAAGATACCCCGGATTCTTCTGGCTTCCACCAGACGCTTCATGGCCACAATATAGGCACCGGTTCTCAGGGAGCAGGCCTTCTCCTGGGCTGTTTCCCAGACTTCATTGAACGCCCGGATCATGATCTTCTCCAGAGCCTTGTTGACCTCATCCTCATCCCACATCAGGGACTGGATGTTCTGTACCCACTCAAAGTAGGACACGGTCACACCACCGGCGTTGGCCAGGATGTCCGGCACGCAGGTGATTTTTCTTTCCCGCAGTACGGCGTCAGCCTCACTGCTGGTGGGTCCATTGGCCCCTTCCACACTGATGGAGGCCTTAATTGCTCTGGCCACTTCCTCGGTGATCTGGTTTTCCAGAGCAGCGGGAACCAGCATTTCCACGTCGCAGGTCAGCAGTTCAAAGGTGGAAATCTCTTTCACGCCTTCTTTGGAGTAGCCTTTCAGCAGACCGCCGTGCTCGGCGCAGTATTTATTCAGTTCCTCAACATCAAAGCCATCGCCGCAATAGAGGTTACAGGACACGTCGCCCACAGCCACAATTTTGCAGCCTTCCCGGTACATCAGGGTGGCGGCGGTGCGACCCACATTTCCGAAGCCCTGGACGGCCACACAGGTTCCTGCCAGACCTCTGCCCAGTTTCTTCAGAATTTCCCGGGCAGCGAACATAACACCACGGCCGGTGGCCTCCGCTCTTCCCAGGGATCCCCCGATGTCCACCGGTTTTCCGGTAACCACGCCGGGTACCGAGTAGCCCTTGAACATGCTGTAGGTGTCCATGATCCAGGCCATAACCTGGGCGTTGGTATTCACATCGGGAGCCGGGATATCCTTTTCCGGTCCGATGATGGGCAGAATACCGGCGGTATATCTGCGGGTCAGATTTTTCAGTTCATTCTGGGACAGCTGGGTGGGGTCCACCTGAACGCCGCCTTTTGCACCACCGTAAGGGATGTTGACCACGGCACATTTCAGGCTCATCCAGGCTGCCAGAGCCTTCACCTCATCCATGTTCACGTCCTGGTGAAACCGGATTCCCCCTTTGCAGGGACCCCTCAGGCTGGAATGCTGCACCCTGAAACCTTC
>JAXGWN010000307.1:0-2638 GCA_040773285.1 Bacillota bacterium | reverse complement strand
TGTTCATGTGGATGTCTTCCGCACCCACCTCAAATTCAATGTCCCCGGCCCGGATCTCCGTCAGGAGGTCCTCCAGACCATTAATAAGGGTGTCCGCCTCCTCCTCCGTGATCACCCCGGTGGCCCCCAGCATCCGGGCATGGGCCATGGACCCCCGGATGTCCTGGGCATACAGCCTCTGATCAAACGAGATGGACGAATGAAAATCCTCCACCAGCCGGTCCGTTTCCTTCTGGAACCGGCCTCCCCACAGTTTCGACATGGTGCATCCCCCTTTTGAACAGACGCCCCGGAGATCCGGGGCGTCTGAAACGAATCAGCTGCGTTTTTTGTCCAGCATAGCCTGAACCTTAAGGGGCAGGCCAAACAGATTGATGAACCCTTCGGCATCCTTCTGGTTGTACACCTCATCCTCACTGAAGGTGGCAAACTCCTCACTGTACAGGGAGTACGGGCTCCTGGTTCCTGCCACCGTGGCCGAACCCTTATAGAGCTTCATCCGTACGGTACCGGTCACCGTCTCCTGGGTGGTATCCACAAAGGCCTGCAGGGACTTTCTCAGACGGGAGAACCACTGGCCGAAATACACCAGCTCCGCATAGCGGGCTGCCACCAGTTCCTTGTAGTGCATGGTGTCCCGGTCCAGGCACAGATACTCCAGCTCCTGATGGGCCGTATACAGAATCCGTCCGCCGGGATTCTCAGAGACGCCCCGGGACTTCATCCCCACCAGACGGTTTTCCACCATGTCATCGATCCCGATGCCGTTTTCCGCCCCCAGCTCATTGAGCCGGGTCAGAAGGGCCACCGCGTCCATCTTCTTTCCGTCCAGGGCCACGGGAATTCCCTTTTCAAAATCGATCTCCACGTAGGAGGGCTTATCCGGCGCCTCCTCCGGCGGGGTCACAATATGGTACAGATCGTTTTTCGGCTCATTCCAGGGCTCCTCCAGATCCAGTCCCTCGTGGGACAGGTGCCAGATGTTTCTGTCCATGGAATAAGCATTCTTCTTGGTCACCGGCAGGGGAACGTCATGGGCCTTGGCATAGTCAATGGCCTGCTCCCGGGACTTAATGTCCCAGATTCTCCAGGGGGCAATAATCTTAAGATCCGGATTGAGAGCCTTCACGGTCAGCTCAAAGCGCACCTGGTCGTTTCCTTTTCCGGTGCAGCCGTGGGCAATGGCCTCGGCCCCTTCCATCTCCGCAATCTCCACCAGCCGCTTGGCAATCACCGGGCGGGCCGTGGCGGTTCCCAGAAGATACTTGCTCTCATACACCGCCCCCGCCTGCAGAGTGGGCCAGATGAAATCCTCCACATACTCCTTGGTCAGGTCCTCAATGTAGATCTTGCTGGCCCCGGTGCGGATCGCCTTCTCCCGGAGACCCTCCAGTTCCTTGCCCTGGCCCACATCTGCGGCCATGGCGATCACTTCGTAGCCATAGTTCTCTTTCAGCCAGGGGATGATAATCGAGGTATCCAGACCCCCGGAATACGCCAGTACTACTTTTTTCATGATTTCCGTTTCCTTCCTGTTGTTTATTGTTCCCGGGGGACTCCCCCCGTACGTTTCCACCAAACCTATTTTATACCATATTCCCGCTTTTTGGCCTCCATTTTCTGCAGAACCCCCCGGTGCCGGTTAAAAACAATACCGGCAAAAACAAGAAGACTCAGAGCCCCGGTCAGAGTAGGGGCAAACAGAAGCACGTCCCCAAACCAGGTAAGGAGACTTTCCGCCTCCCCGGGCTTCGGAGCCGCCGGCATCTGCCAGGCAGCCAGCAGGCTTATCATTATGTAGAGCACCGGAAAAAGCCAGATCCGCCGGGCCAGGGCTTTCAGAAAGCCCATTACAGCAGCGCCGCCAGCACAGCCTTCTGGGCGTGCATCCGGTTTTCCGCCTCATCGAAGATCACCGACTGGGGTCCCTCCAGGACCTCCTCGGTCACCTCTTCCCCCTGGTGGGCCGGCAGGCAGTGCATCACGATGGCATCCCTGGCCGCCCGGGACAGAAGATCCGCATTGATCTGGTAGGCCGACAGGGCCTGAATCCGCTCCGCCGCTTCCGCTTCCTGCCCCATGGAGGCCCAGACATCGGCATAGAGAACGTCGGCCCCACCGGCACCCTCTGCGATATCGCTGGTCACGGTGACGCTGCCCCCGGTGAGAGCCGCTGCCGCCCGGGCCTTCTGTACGAAGACCGCCTCCGGCTGGTACCCCGACGGAGAGGCGATCACCACGTCCATCCCCATCTTGGCTCCCCCGATCATCAGGGAGTGGGCCATGTTGTTTCCGTCCCCGATGTAGGTCATTTTCATATTCTTCAGGTTCGTCCCTTTGTGCTCCCGGATGGTCATCAGGTCGGCCATCACCTGGCAGGGATGCAGGGAGTCGGTCAGTCCGTTGATCACCGGAATGTCCGCATATTCGGCCAGCTCCTCCACATCGGCGTGGGAAAAGGTCCGGATCATGATGCCGTCCAGATACCGGGACAGCACCCGGGCGGTATCCTTAATGGGTTCCCCCCGGCCCATCTGCAGGTCGTTTGCCGACAGGAACATGGGGTAACCCCCCAGCTGCACCATCCCGGCCTCAAAGGAGACCCGGGTTCTGGTGGAGCTTTTCTGGAAGATAAGTC
>JAXGWN010000306.1:0-2659 GCA_040773285.1 Bacillota bacterium | reverse complement strand
TCTAGTCTGTACTACGCCTCAATGAGAACAAATAAATTGTGCCGCCGGCAAATCCGGCGGCACAGGTTTTAGTATAAGGTTATAAAGGCTCCCTGGTAGGTCTCATTGATGAACTGCTTCACCTTGTCACTTTTCAGGGCAGCAATCAGGGCCTGGATGTCCTCACGGTCCTCATCCCCTGCCCGCACCGTGATGATGTTGGCAAAGGTGGTAGCCGCCAGGGAGTCTTTTTCCTCCTTGGCCAGCGCGTCCGTGGAGGCATTCAGTCCTGCCTGGATGGCGTAGTTTCCGTTGATAACAGCCATCTCCACGTCCGGCAGGGAACGGGCCAGCTGAGCCGCCTCAATTTCAAGAATCTTCAGATTCTTCGGATTGTCCGTAATGTCATTGATGGTGGCCTGCAGGCCGGCATCCGGATCCAGGGTAATCAGGCCCAGAGCCTCCAGAAGAAGAAGTGCTCTGGCCTCATTGGTGGTATCGTTGGGCACGGCAATCTGGGCTCCGTCCGCCAGGTCAGCGATGGCAGCCGTTTTCCCTGGGTAGATTCCCAGGGGCTCATAGTGGATGGCAGCCACAGACACCAGATTGGTTCCATTCTCCGCATTAAAGTCTTCCAGATAGGGAAGATGCTGGAAGTAGTTGGCATCCAGTTCCCCGTTTTCCAGGGTCAGGTTGGGCTGCACGTAGTCAGTAAACTCCTTGATTTCAAGGGTATAGCCTTCCTCGGCCAGAACCTCCTGCACCACAGCCAGAATCTCGGCGTGGGGTGTGGGGGTAGCCCCCACCACGATGGTCCCCTCTGCGGAGCCCCCTCTTCCACAGCCGGCGGCCAGCAGGGCCACCAGCAGAAGTACTGCAACTGCTGCGCTTAAACGTTTCATTTTCATGTTCCTTTCAGTATTCTATAGTCGTTTGTCGCCCATACGGGCCAGTTTCATTCCCAGTTCCTGGAGAATCTGTACAATGATCACCAGGATGATCACCGTCACCAGCATAATATCCTCCTGGTAGCGGTAGTATCCGTAACGGATGGCAATATCCCCCAGTCCTCCTCCACCGACGATTCCCGCCATGGCCGAATAACTGAGGATGGTGGTCACCGCAATGGCGCTTCCCACCACCAGGGAGGGTCTCGCCTCCGGCAGCATCACCTTTCCGATAATCTGCATGCTGGAAGCCCCCATGGACTGGGCCGCCTCGATCACTCCTTTATCCACTTCCTTGATGGACGACTCCACCAGGCGGGCAATGAAGGGAGCTGCCGCAATCACCAGAGGCACCACCGTCGCAGTGGAACCAATGGTGGTCCCCGCCACCCAGCGGGTAAAGGGGATCACTGCGATCAGCAGGATCAGGAAAGGCACCGACCGGACCAGATTCACGATCACACCCAGCACCCCATTGAGCCAGCGCACCGGCTTGATTCCATCCTTGTCGGTAACCACCAGGGCCAGGCCCAGTGGCATCCCGATCAGATACGCCAGCAGTGTGGAGGCCAGAGTCATATAGAGGGTATCCACCAGACCCCAGCCGATCATTTTCAGCACGGAACTAGTCCACATACCCGTCCACCTCCTCCACGGTCAGGCCCAGGGAGTGGACGTAGTTCATCATCTGACTGGCCACCCGCTGATCCTCCGGCAGCTGTACCACGATTTGCCCGAAAGCCTTCCCTTCAATGTTGTTGGTATCGGCGAACATGATGTTCACCGGGTGCCCGAACTTCAGCACCATATTGGCAATCACCGGCTCAAAGGAGTCGTTGCCCTCAAAGACGATCCGGCAGGTCCTTTTTCCCAGGACCCCGGCAATTCTCTTACCCTCCGGGAACACCAGCCGTCTGGCCACCGCCGACTGGGGGCTGGTAAACACATCGGATACGGTCCCGATCTCCGCAATCCGGCTGGCGTCAATGATGGCCACCCGGTGGCAGATCTCTTCGATCACGCTCATCTCATGGGTAATGATCACAATGGTGATCCCCAGCTTCTCATTGATGTTCCTCAGCAGGCTGAGAACCTCCCGGGTGGTGGCAGGGTCCAGAGCGCTGGTGGCCTCATCGCACAGAAGCACCCGGGGATTGGTGGCCAGGGCCCGGGCAATGGCCACCCTCTGCCGCTGTCCTCCGGACAGCTGTGAAGGGTAGCTGTCTGCCTTCTCCGATAGTCCCACCAGTTCCAGCAGTTCCGATGCCCGTTTCCGGGCACTGGGCCGGTCCACCCCGGTAATCTCCAGGGGAAAGCATACATTTTCCAGGGACGTTCTCTGCATCAGCAGATTGAACTGCTGGAAGATCATCCCCATGGAATGCCGCACATGATTGATTTCCTTCTTGCTCATCCGGGAAAGATCCTTCCCGTCAAAATAGATGGTTCCGGACGTGGGACGCTCCAGGAAATTAATGCAGCGCACCAAGGTGCTTTTACCGGCACCGCTCATCCCGATCACCCCGAAGATCTCACCCTGTTCAATGGTAATCTCCACATTGTCCAGGACCTTCAGAGGTCCCTTGGGAGTCGGAAATATCTTACTGAGTTCATGAATCCGAATAATGGGACTGTCTGTCGCCATGGGGGCACCCCCCTTCCTGAATACTCCGTCCGGCGGCCGGTATATCACACTGGCACCCGGACAACAATCTTAATAATAGATGATTTCT
>JAXGWN010000305.1:0-2661 GCA_040773285.1 Bacillota bacterium | reverse complement strand
GGAGGAACTGGTGGCCCGGCTGGGAGTCAGCCGCAGTGTGGTCCGGGACGCTCTGGGTCTTCTGGAGTCCCAGGGCTTTATCACCAGAAAACGTGGCGTGGGCACCGTGATCAATCATCCGGTCCTTAATAAGGAAGCCCGGCTGGATCTGGAAAATGATTTTCTGGAACTGCTGGCCTCTGCCGGCCTGGAGGGTACCATCGGAGAGGTGGAGGTCCGGCGGATTCTGGAGGATGGGGAAAGCTATCTTCTGGTCCGCAAACTGGTATCCGCCGGAGGACAGCCGGCCATCCTGGTGGAGGACCGGATCCCGGAGCGCAACATCCACACCCCCTGGGGTGAGGGGGACCTGCGGGAGCCCATCTACTCCTTCCTGCGCCGCTGCTGCCACCGGCAGCCGGCCGTCGTAATGCTGGACCTGAAACCCCGCACCGGAGGAAATCCCTCCGGCAGGATTCTGGGTCTTACACCGGAGGACGCCTATCTGGAAGTCACCGAGACCGGCTACGATCTTCAGCAGAACGTTGTAATCCGCTCCCGGCTGTGCTACCGCAGCGACCTCTTTGACTTCTCTATATTAAGAAAGGAATTGATCAGTCATGTCAGATGAAAACCGCTTCAGCTATTTCACCCCGGAAAAAGACCGGGAATATCTCCGCCGCACCGTGGAACTGGCCGAATCAGCTGTAGGTCACGGCAACACTCCTTTCGGAGCCCTGCTGGTGGGCCCGGACGGAACCATCCTGCTGGAACAGGAAAACATTGAAATCGGAGAGAAGGACTGCACCGGGCACGCCGAGACTACCCTGATGCGCCGGGCATCCCACCAGTTCACCAGAGATTTTCTTTATAACTGCAGTCTGTATACTTCCGTGGAGCCCTGCGCCATGTGTTCCGGCGCCATCTATTGGGGGAACGTGGGCCGGGTGGTCTACGGGATCACCGAAAAGAGACTGCTGGAAATTACCGGAAACGACGAGCAGAACCCCACCCTGGATCTTCCCTGCCGGCTGGTGTTTGAAGCCGGACAGAAGGATGTTGTGGTGGTGGGCCCCGTCCCTGAAATGAAGGACGAGATCGAGGCCACCCATCTGAGATACTGGAAATAAGATCCCATTGCAGGGGCCAAGGCCCCTGCCAGAAACAGGAGGAAACCCTATGAAAACCCAGATCCGCAAAGCACTGATTCTCTTTGTTGCCGCCACCATGCTGCTGGCCACCCTGGCCGGCTGCAGCCCCGCCGCCGCTCCGGAGGCTCCCGAAGCTCCGGCAGACGCTCCTTCTCAGGAACCTGAGGCAGAGCCCGTACGGGTGGCCCTTCTGCTCAGTGGCCCCATCACCGACCAGGGTTGGAACGCCAGCGCCTACAACGGTCTGATGCAGATCGAATCCGACTGGGGCGCTGAAGTGGCCTACTCGGAAAGCGTCTCCCAGTCCGACATGGAAGAAGTATTCCGGGGATACGCAGAAAGCGGTTTCGACGTGATTTTTGGTCACGGCTTCGAGTTCCAGGACGCCGCCCTGAAAGTGGCTGAACAGTATCCGGAAACCATCTTTATGCTGACCAGCAACACCTACTTTGCCGATCCCAACGTGGGCAGTGTCTCCGATGACGGCGTGATGAAGGGCTTCCTGGGAGGCATCGTGGCCGCCGTGATCAGTGAATCCGGAACCGTGGGCTTCATCGGTGGGATGGAGATTCCCCCGATCCGCAAAGGGATGAACGGCTTTGAAGCCGGCGCCAAATACGCCAATCCGGACATCACTGTCCTGACTTCCTTCATTGGGAACTTTGAGGATGCCGGTGCCGCCAAGGAAATTGCCCTGGCCATGATCGACCAGGGGGCTGACGTGGTGATGGCCCAGGCAGACTCTGCCAGCCTGGGAGCCATTGAGGCTGTGGTGGAACGGGACATCTACGGAATCGGCATCAACGGGGACCAGAACTCCCTGGCTCCCGACAACATCGTAACCAGTGCCGTAGCCAATTTCCCTAAAGCCATGTCCATCATGGTGGGCCGCATCGTGGATGGCTCCTGGGTCCCCAGTTCCAACGTAATGGGCCTCAAGGAGGGCGTCGTTGATCTGGCTCCCTACCACGGCCTGGAAGGTGAACTGACCAGCGAGCAGAAAGAGCGTATTGAGCAGCTGAAGCAGGAAATTCTTGATGGAAAGGCCGACAGTGCTCTGGCCGCCGCTGAGCCCCAGTAACATTTCGTTCCGGTATCCGGACATACAGAAGGCGCTTCCCCTGGGGGAGGCGCCTTTCATGCATTTTCTGCAGTCTATGCGGTTGTAAGGGTCAGGTAGACCAGCAGGAAGAAAAAGTAAATGGTAATGGTGGCGGATACCCCGTTGAATCCCAGTTCCAGTTTCTTCAGTTTCTCCAGCACCTTATTTTTCTTAAGCCACAGATGGTAAAGAGCCACTCCGGCCGCCAGAGTCAGCACAAAGGTAATGGTTTTCCCCACATAGGAAAGTGCCTGGATGTTCAGGTCCACATCAAAGAGAAATCCGATCAGCTGGGCTCCCAGCACACCTCCCAGGAGACAGACCAGTCCCATCCCCAGGACCACCCGTTCCCGGATGGGGCTCAGGGACTCCCGGGGATAGGCGCCGCCCCCGAAAAAGATCCGGGAGTACTTCACAAAGGACAGGCTG
>JAXGWN010000304.1:0-2676 GCA_040773285.1 Bacillota bacterium | reverse complement strand
TTCACTCCCAGAGCCAGGGCCGGTGCGGGACCGGGAAGGGCTGCCAGAAGAAGCACGGCGCATAAGAAGACCAGCAGTACTTTTTTCACGATCTCCTCCTCAGTCTCTCCACACTGTCCTTCATGTATTCCCGGAAGCTTTTCAGTTCATCGGCCTCCGGCCGCACCTCCGGCACGTAATCCAGCTCCTTCAGCAGCCGGATTTCCTGGTCGGTGACCCCCATCAGGTGGTAGTCCTCCCCCACCTTCACCACGAACAGGGAGGCGTTCTTCTGGAGAACCACCCGCTCCAGCACCTCGATGTTCCGGGTCCGCTGGGCGTTCCTGAGATACCGGCCTCCGTACTTGAGGCTCAGGTAAGCCAGCCCCAGCACCAGGGGCAGGGCGATCAGCAGTTTTATGTAACTGTAAAATAAGGTCATATCGTCCATGGAATTCCCCTATGCAACCTGAAACCTGCACCTGCCCGGATTCAGCACCAAATTCCTGAGCCTACTGGATCAGGAATTCGGTGAAATAAATCCTATGTACAATGTCTTCCTCAAACAGACCATTGAGCTGGGCCTTCAGTTCCTCCTTGAAGGGTTCCAGGTTTTCCTCCTGAGAAAAATCCGTACCGCTTTTGCTGCGCAGGTACTGGATCACCACATCCCGGATCTGGGTGGTGCTTCCCTCCAGCAGGGTCAGATGATCCGTATACTGATACCCGATGGCCACGGTGGCCTTCAGGTACTGGTCCCGGCCGTCGGCCTGCAGATTCACCAGGAAGGGTTCCATGGCCAGGGTGGCCTCTGCCGGCTTTTCCTCAAACATTTTGTCCAGCCCGAACAGCACCTGCCCGGTGACAAAGTAGTAGCCCCCGAAGGCCAGCCCGGTGAACACGATGGCGAACACCAGAAAAACGATCAGGATCAGCTTTCTCAGGTTCACCGGTTTTGGCTGTTCCTCACTGTATTCATCCATTTCAATACGCTGTGCCATAGGCTCCTCCCGTCTCTTCGTCCTCCACGATAATCAGCAGGTTCACCCGGCGGTTCAGGGCCCGGTTCTCTGCGGTATTGTTGGGTGCCACGGGCCGGAATTCCCCGTACCCGGCGGCCTTCAGCCGGCCGGGGGTGATCCCGTGGACGTCTGTCATATAACGGACCACGCTGACCGCCCGGTCCACGGACAGTTCCCAGTTGGTGGGATACCTGGCCGTATTGATGGGCCGGTTGTCCGTGTGGCCCTGCACTTCCACTTCGTTTTCGAAGGTCATAAGGACTCCGGCCACCAGATCCAGCAGCTGGCGTCCCTCCACCTTTATTTCGGCTCTTCCGGAATCAAAGAGTACCGCCTCAGATATGTTCACCAGGATCCCCCTGGTGCTGACGGTGACCTCCAGTTCCGCCTTGAGGCCGCGCTCCTCTATGGCCTCGCTGACCGCCTCATACATGGCCAGCAGTTCCTGTTCCCTCTGCCACTGATCGGCCTGGACCACTTCCTGACGGGGCACCTCCACCGGAGTCTCCAGGGGAACCTGGTCAGCGGCGGCCTCATCGTTCTGAAAAATAATAGTGGCTGGATTTCCTGACAGTACCGACTGCAGGGAAGCGGCCACCAGTTTAAACTTCTCAGCGTCCAGACTGGAAAATGAATAAAGAAGAATAAAAAAGGTTAGCAGCAGGGTCATCATATCGGAGAAGGTGGTCATCCAGGCCGGGCTTCCCGCCTTGCCCTCAGGCTCCTCCATATTCCGTTTCTTCCGGGCCATATCTATCCCTCGTTTTCCTTGGTTTCCAGATACATCTTCCGCTCCCTGGGATGCAGATAGGTCAGCAGTTTTTCCTCAATGATCCGGGGATTGGTCCCCGACTGGATCTCCAGAATCCCCTCCACGATCATTTCCCGGCGGAAAACCTCCACCTGGGTCTGCAGTTTCAGGTTGGTGGAAATGGGAATCAGAATCAGGTTGGCAAAAAAGGAGCCGTAGAAGGTGGTGATCAGGGCCACCGCCATCCCGGTCCCGATGGATTCCGCATTGTTCAGGTCACTGAGCATCACGATAAGACCGATCAGGGTTCCCAGCATCCCGAAGGCCGGGGCCAGTTCCCCCCAGGTCTGAAAGATATTCTGGGCCACCCGGTGCCGGCTTTTGGTGGTCTCAATTTCGATGTTCATCACATCCTCGATCACCTCAGGTTCGATTCCGTCGATGACCATCTGGAAACAGCGGACAATAAACTCATCGTTCACCTCGGACAGCTGGTCCTCCAGTGCCAGAAGGCCGTCCTTCCTGGCCTTTCTGGACAGGTTGCTGAAGGTGTCCACCAGGTCCGCCAGATTGTGTTCCGTATTGTCTGTCAGTTTCTTCAGGGCCTTGGGAATGGTCTTCAGGTCCTCCAGGGGATAGCTGACCGCCAGGGCACACAGGGATCCCACAATGGTTACGACAAGGGAAGAGAGGCTCCAGAAATTCTGGAGATTGCCTTCCAGGGTGATGGACACAATAATCAGGGTCACACCCAGGAACATGGCAATCAGTGGAAACATATTCTTCTTCATTCCGGAACCTCCGCTTCTGCAATCCTTATCGTGCTGTATACTGATTTCTGGTATGCCCGAATCCGCTCCACCACTTCCTCCGGGGTTTCCCGGACCCACAGCTTCTTGCCGTCGGTCAGGGTGATCACCGTAT